>JARFPV010000645.1 GCA_029288115.1 Akkermansiaceae bacterium
AGATATGTCTCGTGGGCTCGGAGATGTGTATAAGAGACAGACCCAGAGCACTGGTTATATCCTCTCCAGTCCCTCATCTGCATAGCGTTGCTATTATTTTTCCGCAAAAACTATGAATGGAAAACGAGCCCTCGTGCGGTATTGATCGGGGTGATTACGGGAGCTATCGGCATTGGATTCTGGTTATTACCGACCCACTTGCACATGATGCTTGGATACGATGGTGATCAGGAGGGCATACTCAAGTGGCTCGGGGTGATGCCGCGTGATGACGGCTTTAATCCACAGGATTTGTCGGACAGGTTCGACGGCAGTGCGGGCGTTTACTGGACCACGCTGATTTTACGATTTTTACGGGCCGTGGTGGTGGTGGCACTGGTCGAGGAGATCTTCTGGAGGGGGTTCCTGATGCGTTTCCTGCTCGATCCCGATCGCGACTACTGGAAAGTGCCCTTTGGCAAGCCTGCCTGGATTTCATATGGTGTGGTAACGGTGGCATTCATGCTGGTGCACCAGCCGGTGGACTACTTGGGAGCGTTAGTGTTCGGTTCGATCATGTATGGCGTCGCGGTTTGGACCCGTAGTCTGATGGCGTGCGTGGTGATGCATGGCGTAGCGAACCTGCTGATGGGGATGTATGCCCTGCACTACGGGAAATATGGGTTGTGGTAGCATCTATCAGTTAAATTTGACCCGAAGTGCCCATATTGTTATGATTTTGTGCCTTTTGCCAGTATTCACTCGTCTTTATCATTAGCTTATGCAGATCGGAATTGCACAGATCAACGCCATCGTGGGGGATTTTCCCGGAAATGCGAAACGCATCCTCGCCGCCTACCGCGAATGCCTGGAAAAAGGAGCAGAGCTTGTGGTGATGCCCGAAATGGCTCTTGTCGGATATCCTCCGCGCGACTTGCTGTTCAAGTCTCAGTTTGTCCCCAAATGCCTGCAGGCTCTCGACTATCTGGCGGATGAGGTTCGTGACGTGCCCCTAGTTGTGGGCTACGTCGATCAATGCCCTGATGATTCCATTGGCAAGCCCTACCGGAACGCAGCGGCTTTTCTGCACCAGGGGGAGGTAAAGCACAAGATCTGGAAAACGCTGCTTCCTGCTTACGATGTTTTCGACGAGCGACGCTACTTCGAACCGAGTATAAACTGCACTCCGATCGAGTGGAACGGTTTGCGCCTCGGCATTACCATCTGTGAGGATATCTGGACGGAGGACTATTTGCACCGACCACTCTACGAGCGTGACCCGGTTGAGGAACTGACCAAGCAGGGGATTGATGTGATTTTAAACCTAAGCGCATCACCATTCAGCATTGGCAAGCCTGCACGCCGACTCGAGATGCTCGCCAGCGTAGCGAAGGAGGCAGGCACGCCGCTGATTTATTGCAATTGCATTGGCGGTAATGACCAGTTGATTTTTGATGGCAATTCTCTGGCGCTAGACGCGAAAGGGGATCCTCTTGTGACACTCCCTGCCTTTGACGAGCAATCCGCCGTTATAGACGTCAGTAAAAAGGGGGCGGATACGAATCTTCCTGCAGCGACTTGTCCTGAAGAAGAGTTCTACAAGGCGCTGGTTCTCGGTTTGCGTGACTACGCGCACAAGTGTGGTTTCACCAAGGCGTGTCTTGGCCTGAGCGGAGGAATCGACTCCGCTCTGACTGCGGCCATCGCTTGCGCGGCCCTGGGACCTGAAAACGTGCACGGACTGACGATGCCCAGTCAGTTTTCCTCCGGTGGTTCGGTCGACCATTCCGTCGAGCTCGCCAAGAATCTCGGCATGACCTGCGACACGGTGCCGATCGGCGAAGCCTTTGAGTCTGTGAAGGCCGCAATGAAACCCGTCTTTGGCGATCTTCCTGAGGACGTGACCGAGGAAAACATGCAGGCTCGCATTAGAGGACTTTTCCTGATGTCGCTGTCCAACAAATCAGGCAGAATGCTGCTCACCACCGGAAACAAGAGCGAACTCGCGGTGGGATACTGCACCATGTATGGCGACATGTGCGGC
>JARFPV010000665.1 GCA_029288115.1 Akkermansiaceae bacterium
CGTCGGCAGCGTCAGATGTGTATAAGAGACAGGCCCTACCATTGGCTAATCCAGCTGTCACGTTGGCAGGGCGCATTGGTCTCAATGCGCCGGTTTTTGCCATTCACCTCGCCTGGTCGTTCGGTTAGCCACCATCAGATCCCATGTTGGCGGTTGTCTTGTGAATCAATGCCGTGCCCACAAGTTTCAGATCTTCTTTGCAATACCAACGCAAAATACCCACTCCCCAGACAAGGGAAGCGGGTTGATATACACACGAATAAAAGAAGGTCTACTTGCGACGGCGGAACACCAAAGCAAGTCCACCGAGGCCGAGCAGGGCGGTGGAGGATGGCTCGGGGACGGCTGTGGCGTCGAGCACAACATTGTCGAACGCAGGCTGAACGCTATCGACACCGATCCGGATGGCAAGGGTCTGCCCGATGAGTCCCGCATGAGAGCCATCAGGTGTAAAAATGAGCTGGATCGATTCTGAAAAATCGCTCGCGGTCGGCGTCGCTGACACCTCATCAAGCACCGTGGTTCCCGCCAGTAGCTGGATAGTTGCAGTACCGCCCAAGTCTGTGCGTTTAGCGATTTCAGATGACAGGGTATAAGTAGTACCGACGGCCAAGACATCCGAAAGGATGGACGCGGTGGTAGTTTGCGTGCCGTTGGTCCACGCGGCCTGGCCTGTTCCTGTGAACTGGGCAGCGTCATCCAGATCGACCAATCCGGCTGAGCTGGTTTTAACCCAGCCTGTTTCGACGTCATTTGAAAAGCCCGAAATATCGTTATCTTCAAACGTCTCTGTAAAGATCACCGCCGCGTTAGCTGAGGTGGCTGCAAGAACCAGAGATCCCATCGCCGCAGCGAGGGACATTGTCGATTTCATTTGTGTATTCAATTTCATGATGATGTATTTGAGTTTGTGTGAGAATCAGACAAAAAACAGGCTAATCCTCACAGCTAACGTCGAAAAAGTGCCCGGCGTTAACAAGTTTCTGCACTTTTTATATCGAATTTCACAAATCTCGTGTGATCGCAAAAAACGTCTCGACAGCCATTGCCGAGTTTGTAGTGATGGCTCACATAGGAATGAGTCTTGATGCCAGTCAGCAGGCCGAATTTGTCGGTCAGATTACCCGCCACCAGCAGGCGTTGCGGGCGTATATTGTCTCGCTGATGCCGGGGATGGACGGGGTGCAGGACGTGTTGCAGGAAACCAATCTCGTCCTGTGGGAGAAACGTGAAAAATTCAAGCCTGCCACACATTTCCAGGCCTGGGCGTTTGCGATAGCACGCTACGAGGTGAAAGCACATCGGCGCAAGGCCATCGCACTGGGACTGGCAACTCTGGACGATGACTTGCTCGAAGAGCTTTCTGAGCGTGGTGAACAACGCCCCGAGGAACTCGAGCATCGACTCCGGTCCCTGGACAAGTGTCTCGGAAAATTGCAGGACAAGGAGCGTCAGCTGATAGAACACCGTTATTTTTCAGGTGCCACCCTGGAGGCATTTTCAGCCGAATGCGGCAGACCGGTTGATTCATTGCGGGTATCGCTTTTCCGAATCCGGGCCGCACTGAGGAAATGCATTAACAAGGAACTAACGAGGGGAGCACTCGACTCATGAATCAACGGGAACTAGAAATGCAGCTGCAGGACCTCTTTGAGGGAAGGTTGACAGGAGACGCCCTGAAGGAACTCCAGCATGAGCTGCGTACCAACCCGGAGGCAAAGGATGCCTATTGCGATTACGCCCACCTGCACAATGCGATGCAGCTGCGTAACGAAGGGGTCGACAGCCTGAACGTCATCCCCATGGACCAGGCAATCCAGCGGGACCGGCGGCGCAGTTTCCGCACGGCAATGCTGGCTTCTGTCGCAGCGCTTATCATTGCCGGCGTCGTCATGGCCTTGTTCGCGGCCCGGACCCCACCACCCACACTCAGGTTCGCCACCAGTCCGGGAACGGAACTCAGCATCAGCCATCAACTCACTGGAGAAGGGGCACCGGAAGGTCAGGTTCTCGAACCAGGTTCCCGCATCGAACTGTCGCTGGGAACCGTCGAACTTGAGTTTGCTTCAGGGGTGCGTGGAATCATACAGGGGCCTGCAGCGATGACCCTGCGACGCGAAGATCTGCTTGAGCTCAACGAGGGCACGGCATGGTTCGAAGTGCCGCCGGATGCCACCGGTTTCAAGGTGAGCACCCCTGAAATCGTCGTGACGGACCTTGGCACCGAGTTCGGTATCCGGTCGCGCCCACAGGCCCCCGACGAGGTTCACGTTTTCTCCGGCAAGGTGGAGATCCTCAATCGCAAGGGGGTGAAGAAACAATTGGAATCGACCACAGGCCAAGCCCACATGACTGGCCTGGTCGGACGATGGCAGGAAATACCACTGCGGCGTGATTACTTTCTCTCCGAGCTACCCAAGACCGCACCCAAACCCCTGGTCATCTTTGAAGACAGCTTCGAGAACCCGAGCATTACCGGGCTCACCAATACCAAGCCCTCCGGCTGGTTGCACGATCTTCCCACAAGCCAAACTGGACTCAGTAATAATGATTCAGGCAAGCTCAACACTCCCTTCGGCAGTCAGGTGATGTGGAGTAACGGGGGGGCGATCAAAACGAATCCTTTGAGTTTTTCAGAAACACTCATCGGTAATGCGACCTACACACTCAGCGTGAATGTCGGCCGAAGAAGCGATGTCCATGGAGGCACCTGCACGATCGAGCTGTTAGCTGACGACACCGTCCTCGCCTCCGCCTCGGAAGCGGTCGCCAACTCGTCCACGGATTTCTCGCAGGTTGTCCGCCTCGTTTTCACTCCTGATGAAAGTCACCGCAAGCTGAGAGGCAAGACACTCGCCATCCGCTTGAAGGGTGAAGTTCAAACTCAATTCGACAATGTCCGTTTGGAGATCATCCCGACAAAAATTTCAGGAGCACGTTGATCGCAAAAAATATTCCCTCGGTAAGATTCATTGGGAAATCAATCCTTCGTCCAGATTCGGGATGAAAGTAGGACAGCTTTGCAAGCTGTCGGCAACCCACTGCGTCCTTCGTAGCCTCTGGCGAAGTAGGATGGAATAATCAACCCAAGCCCGCCGCATTCACATATCCTGCCGACAGCTTGCAAAGCTGTCCTATTATTGCGAAGCCCTCAGAAAAAATCACACCCGTATGCATCTGTCAGGTGTCGTGTGTAGAGCGATTGATTATTCCGCACTCTCGAACAATGGCTCATCGCCAAGGGTGTAACTGAAACTTGTGAGCAAATTCAGCTGAGGCATTTTGCCACATCAACCGTTCACCACCGGCTGATTGAGGCCAATCAGCCCTACCGCTAGCTGTCACGTTGGTAGGGCGCATTGGCCTCAATGCGCTGGGTTTTGTTCTCTGATCAGTGAACGACAAATTTCATACTGATGTTAATCCTTCGTCCAGATTCTCGTGTTCAGATCTAACATTTCAACGAGACGGAAAACGGAGGACATTTGCCTGAGGAACATCTGCATCTGTGTGGTGTCGTGTGCTGAGCGATTGATATTCGGCTCGAACCAGTTGTCTGAATTTGGGATGGTGAGATGCATCCGTGAGTTATGGAATGCGATGCGGATATCGTCGCCAAACCATTTACGAAGATCGAGCAGGCGATCCTGCATGTCTGGCGTAAGGATGTAGCGCGCCTCCACCTGGTCGCCACCATGAACGACAAATGCATCTTCAAACTCCGGGTTCTCTAACCGGACCAGGTTGGCGCTGAAGCCTTGAATTTTTCTACCGAACCAGCCGAATGTGCTCTCGGCGAAATCAGGTTTAACCGTGACCCAACTGCGGAAGTTTTTATTGAAGTCAACAATGGTCAGTAGGCCTCTGAAAATAGTAACCCAACGGGTTTTCTTACGTCCTTTTGAGTCTCTACTCGTTCGTTTTTCTTCGGCATGGGCTTCTGAGAACATGATGGCAGTCTTGCCGATCTTGCCAGCAAACAAATCCTCGCTGTGATAGCGGTCGATCCCTGTCGAGTAGAGGCCCATTTCCATAAATGCCTTCTCTGAAATACCGCGATCCGGCGAATATGTCATGTCAGGTTGGATGAGACGGGTCATGCCACCAATAACTTTTTCTTTATAGACCGCGCAGTAGATCGCCTTGTGGCCACTGATGAATTTATGGTGGATCACTGCGCAATAGATAATGCCAATGAGCCCCACCGGGATTACCAAAAAGACCATTTCGTTGCCTCTACTGGTCGCCAAGCTGGTAGTGATTGCAAGGATCAGGACAGAAACACCAATCATAATCAGCACGGTGATGGTGATTTTTTTCCAGCCTTGGCTAATGCGTGCCAACGACTTCAGCCGGCCTTGCTCGAGAGCGTCGAGCGCAGGCTTCATTTCTCGCGCCAAGACCTTTGCATCGGCAGGAAACTGGGACAGACTCATAGCTTTGTTAGAGGTTTACTGATTGGTTACGGCGCTCGTCGGCACGAGTTTCAAAATGCTGACGTCGTTTGAACGAGAACATGCTCGCAACCACACTGGACGGGAACATATCCACGCCATTGTTATAATTCATCACGGCCGCGTTGTAAGCACGGCGAGCAGCGGCAATCTGTGACTCCACCTCAGTGAGGTTGCGCTGGAGATTGAGAAATTGTTTGTCTGATTTCAGCTCGGGGTAGCTCTCTGCTACGGCAATGAGACGGGGGAGTTCATCGTCAATCCGGCGTTCGCCTTCGAAGCGCTCGTAGGAATCGTCATGTGTATCACGCGCCTGCTGTCGCGAACGGGTGATGCTTTCGAGAAGTTCTTTCTCATGCTTGGCAAATCCTTTGACGGTGTTGACCAGGTTAGGGATCAGATCCCAGCGTTTCTTCAACTGCACATCGATACTGGCGTATGCGTAATCAACGGCATTACGGCGGTTGACATGGCCGTTGTAGATAAAAATCAACACTAGCAGGGGAAACCCAATGATTAAAATACCTACGATAATGGCTCCATCCATGGCTTGACGTTAACAAAGGCAATTCCGAAGAACCACTACAAGATTAGGTCAAATTTACAAGGGCGCCCGAAAGATGGTGTGATTCCGCTCTGATTCCATATCGTCGTCCTTCTTTAAGGGGTGGGTGGACAATCTTGTCCACCGACAAGCTTTGCAAACATTGCGGACAGGATTGTCCGCACTCCCTATTCACTTCCCTGTTGGTAACGCTCAGAGAGCTCTGCGAAATTCGTCTTTTCATCGACAGGGTGGGTAGTCAGCCATTTTTCCTTACCGAACCACGTGCGTTGGCGTTTGGCATACTGTCGTGTTGCTGCCGCGATACGCTCTGCGCATTC
>JARFPV010000670.1 GCA_029288115.1 Akkermansiaceae bacterium
TTTGGTGCTGGCTTCCAATTCTCCACCCACTTGGCGGATAATGACCATGTCGTCGGCAACGAGTGCACCTCCTCGCTCGAGTAATCCGATAGCAATCTCGCTCTTGCCTGCACCGCTGTCACCCATGATGAGCACACCAACACCACGGAAATCCACCATACATCCGTGGCGCGTGGTGCTGGGGGCAAATTCGTTTTCGAGTTGGAGCGTCGCGGCATTGACGAACTTCATGGTCACCATCGGAGTGCTGAAAACCGCAATGCCTCTGTTATGCGCAACCTCTAATAGGTCCTGAGGAAGTTCCTTGCCTCGTGAGGTCACAATACATGGAATGTCACGTTCGCAGATTACCTTGAATCGTTCAACACGCTCGTCCTCGCTGAGTTTATGCAGATAGGATTGCTCGGAATTACCCAGAACCTGGATTCGCTTGAAGGCAAAGTATGTCAGAAACCCTGCCAATGCCAAACCTGGGTGGTTCACTGTGGGCTCAAGAATTTTTCGCTCAAATCCCACCGCGCTGCCTTGTAACTCGAGCTTGAGAAACTTCCCATGGCGCTCGTAGAATTCACCGACGGTTAAGTGGGAAATACGCGCGCGCTTGTGCTTGGTAATCTTTTTCGGCATGACGAGGTAGAAAATACCTGAGTTGAACATCAATTGCACGCCCTGAAATAGCTGTCAGATTTCTCCTGCAAAAACCAAGCAGAATTCTTGTGTATCGGCTGTATTTGTATTACGGAGCGCTCATGCAAGGGGGCTACCAAAGCACGCCTGAACGCGTCAGTCAGTCATCGGGGGAGCTTGCTTCCGATCTTGGCCTGCCTGTGCGTGGACGTATGCAGCCGAAAATCCTGATTGGTCGGCGTGAATGGCTAGCTTTGCCAGATCTGAATATCGATATTATCAGTGCCAAAGTGGATACAGGAGCCTACACATCCAGTCTGCACGCGGAGCGTATCGAGCTGTTCTCCAAGGATGGGATTGACTGCGTCAGTTTTCTTACTCACAGTCATCATGGGCAAGAGGTTTCATGCGAAGCGCCGATTGTTCACCGCAAAAAGATCAAAAGCTCAACCGGAAAGGGGAGGATGCGCTACATCATCAGAACCACAGCCAGAACGGTTGACGGGTTGGAATGGGGAGTGCTACTCAGTCTAGCCAACCGATCGGAAATGAAATGCCCGCTACTGCTCGGAAGGCGTGCTCTTTCAGGTTACTTCGTTGTCGATACCCAAGCATCCCATCTCTTCGGAAATATCACACAAATCACAGGAAAAACTCACCATAAACGCAAATGAAAATCGCGATACTATCACGCAACGCAAAACTCTACTCAACCACCAGCCTGAAGGAGGCTGGTGAACGTGCCGGGCATGAGGTCGATGTGATAGACTACCTCAAGTGCCACATGAATATCGCATCGATGCGGCCGAGCATCTTTCTTGGTGACAGGGAACTCAAGGGATACGATGCGATCATTCCACGCATCGGGGCGTCTCGCACCTTTTTTGGCACTGCGGTTGTTCGTCAGTTTGAAATCATGGGGGTCTACTCGGTCAATGAATCGGTCGCGATCTCGCGTTCGCGAGACAAACTGCGCTCGCTTCAATTGCTGGCGCGTAAGGGAATCGGGCTGCCGGTGACTACATTTGCCCACGACACCCGTGCAACAGGTCACATGATCAAGCTTTGTGGTGGGGCGCCGATTGTTGTTAAATTGTTAGAAGGGACTCAGGGTGTTGGAGTTGTGCTTGCGGAAACAGCCAAAGCTGCTGAATCCGTAATCGAAGCATTCCGGGGTCTCGACGCCAACATTCTTGCGCAGGAGTTTATTAAGGAGGCAGGAGGAGCGGATATTCGTTGCCTTGTGGTCGGCGGTAAAGTTATCGCCTCCATGAAGCGTCAGGGTAAAGAGGGGGATTTTCGCTCTAACCTTCACCGCGGCGGTCATGCAGAGGTTGTTAGGATCACGCCAGAGGAGCGTTCTACCGCCGTGCGTGCGGCGAAGATCATGGGGCTCAGCCTCGCTGGAGTTGATCTGCTACGTTCAAATCATGGTCCCGTAGTCATGGAGGTGAACTCGTCGCCTGGACTTGAAGGAATAGAAACAGCCACCAACAAAGACGTTGCTGGCGAGATTATCAAATTCATTGAAAAAAGCGCTGGTAAAGTCAGCAGCAGAACTCGGGGGAAAGGTTAAGTGGCGGGAGTGATTCGCTGGAGGAGGAGTGCGAACACGAACAGGGCGATACAAATGCATGCAATCAAGGGAGAAAATGCTGCGACAATGACCGCATCAATCAGGCAGAATCCTGCTAGGGCTCTGGAAACGAAGGCAGATTTTGAATGGTTGAGTTTTTTAAGTGCTAACAATATCCACGAAACAGTAATAGCGAATACGAGATAAAAGAAGCCTGCGTTTGGAGGCAGATAACTATGAATATAGCCGTCTTGAACAAATGACCATTCGTAAGAACCGGTTCTGGATTTATTGAATAGCATCGGGTTGATGATGAAACTCATTAAAGGCAGCAGAAGCATGCATCCTCCCAATATTTTTCGATAAGAAAAACGTCCTGGTTGCGACTCTGTTGATGCGACCCAGCTGAGTAATAAGGTGTAAGCTCCTATCACTGCGGGATAGATAAGCATCCAGTGAGCAACCCAAGCTAGGTGGAGGTCAAGAGGGTCGTTGTTAGGTAG
>JARFPV010000674.1 GCA_029288115.1 Akkermansiaceae bacterium
AGCGTCAGATGTGTATAAGAGACAGGCGCGGTACTGCTCGACCTTGTCGACCATGTCAGCTGGGATGTCTTCGATGGTGTAGTTCTCTGGCTCACCGGAATCGTCCCAGATCCATGCCTTGCGGGTAAGCAGGTCGATAACGCCATTCATGTCGTCTTCGATTCCGATGGGCAGAACCATGACGAGCGGCTTGGCGCCGAGCACGTTCTTGACCTGGTCAACCACGCGATAGAAGTCAGCACCGATACGGTCGAGCTTGTTGACGAAAATGATACGGGCAACCTCGGAGTCGTTGGCGTAGCGCCAGTTGGTCTCGGACTGAGGCTCAACACCACCGGATCCGCAGAACACACCCACGCCGCCGTCGAGAACTTTCAGCGAACGGTAAACTTCCACAGTGAAGTCAACGTGACCAGGGGTGTCGATGATGTTGAAGCGGTGATCTTGGTGTTGCTTGTCACTGCCTGCCCAGAAACAGCTGGTGGCAGCGGACTGAATAGTGATGCCTCGCTCGGCCTCCTGTTCCATGAAGTCGGTGGTCGCCTCACCGTCGTGCACCTCACCGGTTTTGTGAACTTTACCAGTGAGTTTGAGGATACGTTCCGTGGTCGTGGTTTTACCTGCGTCCACGTGGGCGAAGATACCGATGTTTCTATAGAGAGAAAGGTCAGACATTGTTTTGGTTTCTAGTTGGATGCTTGCCGAGTGATAAATACGGCGGCGTGTAACTAGCGGAATATGAGCATTTGGCAACCTTAGATTGTGAAAAGTGCTGTTTTTGTGCTATTTTTTATTCGACAATCACCGAGAGGGGATTTAATTCCCCTCCGCGCCGGAAAAATGATTTCGGCAGAAAAATGGAATGGCAGGATAGCTCAGGGGTAGAGCGGAGGATTCATAAGCCTTAGGTCCGGAGTTCAAATCTCCGTCCTGCTACCATTTTTACCTTTTATAGTTTCGCTACTGGTTTCTCCCCTACCGGTCAGCCGGCATAGCCCCCGAGGGTGGGCTGCAATACGTTGGTTTCTAGCAACAATTCCTGAATCCACCATTGATAAATGAGTGGCCTCGTTCAACAATGACCGAAACGAGTCAGGGAACGATATTTATGTCAGGTAACAATCAATCAAAAGAAAACAACAGTCTTGCCTTGGTGAGCATGATTACGGGGATTGCATCATGGGTAATCCTTCCTCTAGTCGGTGCCATTGCTGCAATCATTTGCGGGCATATGGCAAAATCTCAAATCAAGAGAGAGCGGAATCGCTATGATGGTGATGGAATGGCCACCGCCGGGCTTATTACTGGATACCTCAACGTAGTGGCCGTTGTGGCCTTGGTTGGGATCAGCATCATGGCAGCCGTTGCGATGCCAGCAATAGCGAAGGCTCAAAGGAAAGCTAAAGAAGCCAAAGCCAAGGCTGAGCGGATTGAGCAAAGGGCTGTCAAAGCTGAGGAAGCCCGTCGCAAAGCTGAGGTCAAGAAAGCCCCAGAGTTTGCCAGTGATATCGACAAATATATTCACTACATCAGGAATGGTGAAGACCGAGAACGCAAGGCCTCTGTGAGAGCCTTTGAGAAGATGCCAGTCAATGAAAGCCGTAAGGCTGAAGTTGCTGAATTACTCGGAGGCCAGTTGAAGGACAGTGATGTTTTTGTGAGAATGGCGGCAATCAAAGCACTCAAGAGGTGGCATACAAAAGAGAACGCAAGGGGATTGGCCGATAGCATGGAAGATGAGTCGTTTGTGGTTCGTCACGAATCGATCAAGATTCTAGCTACCTATCAATCCAAGGATATCGCGGTGGTCATCGCAAAGAACTTCAAAAAAGATAAAATGCAGAGGAAAAAGGCTTTGATAAGTATGGGCGCGGTTGCTGAGGAGGCGGCATGGGAGTTGCTCGAACAAGCTGAATGGGGTGTACGTGCTGACGCTTGTGATATCTTGAAAAATGTCGGGTCGAAACGTAGCGTTCCATATCTGCAAAAAGCTACAAGCGACGATAGTGGTATCGTAAAGATGCGCGCAGAACGGGCCATCGAAGAAATCTCCAAGCGTTGAGCATGGGATGAAGCACTGCCTGATACTTGCCGGTCAGTGGGAGAGCAGAAGGGGCGGTGTGCAACTTTTGAGTGGTGGTGGGTTCTTATTGATAGAATGTTCCGAGTGAGGAAGTAAGTTATGGGGATGTTTTCCAGAGGAATGCGGCCAAGTTGCCTTCATGCCGAGGTCCGGTCAGGGCTTTTGGCGGTGATTTGTATGCAGCCGTTCGTTATGCTGGCCCATGGCGCTCCTGCCAATGGTGCTGACGGTCGGGAGGTTCCCAAATCATTGGAGCCACTGCTGGAATCCCATTGCGTGGATTGCCATGATGATGCGGAAGCCAAGGGGGATCTGGATCTTTATAGCACACCGTTTGACCTCACCCCTGGGCATGGGTTCGAGACATGGGCGCGGGTGTATGATCGGGTCAAAAACCGTGAGATGCCGCCGAAAAAGAAAAAGCAGCCTTCCGAGGCGAAGCGTGGCGCTTTTTTGAACGAACTTGGGAGATGGTTGCAGGCCGCTGACCAAGGAGATATCGCCAAGCACGGGCGTGTGCGTGGTCGCAGGCTGACCCGCACCGAGTATGAACACACGGTTCATGATTTACTGGGCATCCGACTGCCGTTGACGGAAAACCTTCCCGCCGAGGAGTCCGGTGCTGTGTTTGACTCCGAGGCGAAGGGGCAGCAGTTCAGCCATTTCCATCTGGAGAAATACCTGCAAACGGCGGACATGGCGCTGAACGAGGTGTTCACTCGTCTTCGGGAAGGAGACGTGAAATATCGCTGGAATTATAGCCCGAAGCTATTGACAGCTAAAGGAAGGGGGAATTACCGCGGTCCGGAGGTCAGGTCAGGAAAGGTGTATTCATGGGCAATAAGACCTCAGTTCTCCGGGCGTATGACGAAAACGCGTGTGCCCAAGTCCGGCTGGTATCGAGTGACCATAAAAGACCTGTATGGTGTCAATGCCGGGCCAGACCAAACGGTCTGGGGAACACTCCAAACAGGAGCTGGATACTCAGACGAGCCGATGCTTTACCTTGCACGGACGCTCGAGGGTGTGAAAGCACCCAAGGATGTGGTTTGTGATGTGTGGATTCGAAAAGGTCACCTGCTCATTATCAAGCCGAACGAGGGGAATAACAAAATGGGCAAGGGCGTCGGCGCAGGCATGGTTTCCTACAAGGGGGTGAATCTCCTCAAGCAAGGTGTGCCGGGGTTGGTGTTTGATGGCATCACGGTTGAGCGCATTTACCCCGGTGGATCGGCTGATAAACTACGCAAGCTGCTCATGCCCGGCGTTTCATTCTCAAATGGCAAACCTCAGCTCAAGAATCCTGAGCAGGAGATTCGCCGATTAGTGACCCGTTTCGCCAGCCGTGCATTTCGCCGACCCGTTACTCCGGATCAGGTAGCTGCATATCACGGGCTGGCGCTGTCGAAATTTGAGCAAACTCAGGACGTTTGCCTAGCACTGCAC
>JARFPV010000030.1 GCA_029288115.1 Akkermansiaceae bacterium
TGGCGAGGATGGTATCGCCTGATGTCAGGCGGATGGTGTAGCCATCGAAACTGGCGGGGGCGATGGCGCTATCCGACCGCACGCCGATGGCGAGGCTAACGGTGTAGCGGCTGTGTGGGGTGATGGTGCCGAGCTGGCGGCGGATCCAGGTGTTAGGCGGTGTGGAATCGAAGGTGGCCATGGTGGGGCCTTCCATGGCGCCGATGGTTCCCGGGGTGGATTGGCTGTCCCGGAGGTCGCCGTGGTGGTAGCGGGTGCCGGTGCCTTTTGGGTTGAAAATGCCGACCCATGCGTTGGTTTCCCAGCCGTTGAGTTGGCCCATGTGGCGTTGGCCGTCGGCGAGTTCCGTGGGTGGGTTGATGGTGATGGTATTGCCCGTGACCTTGACCCGGCGGTCTTTGACCGGGATCATGGACTCGGTGTCATCGGTGAGGTTTTTGACGATAAACCTACCGGCTTTGGTTTCGATGGATTGATTGAAGCTGAGCCTGAGCTTGCCGTCGGGGCTGCCGGTGGTGGTTCCGTTTGCCGGGGAGAGCTCGGTGATGATGGGTGGGGTGTTAGGCTCGGCTGGGGATGAGGTGTGCGTGGATGGTTGAGGTGTGGTCGTGGGAGGGATGGCGTAGAGGTGCAGGTTATCGAAGATTGCCTGGGGGCCGCCGGTGCAGGAGATGGAGATGCCGAGTTTCTGGCCGGTGGCGATGTCGCTGGTGGCGGTGAAGCTTACCGATTGCTCACGCAGCCATCCGCCCCGGGGTGGTGAGGCGGTGGTTGTGGCAATAGGGTTGCTGAACCCTTGGTCACTGCCGTGGAGGCTGAGAGAGCCTTGGGAGCCGTGGAAGTTTTCTGTCTGGCCGACGTCTGCGGTCAGGATGTAGGTGGTGCCAGCGGAGATCGGTTGGTCGAGTGTGATGTGGGAGGTGGTGGGGCCATTGGTGGCTGGGCCGTTGAGCCATGCGTGCTGGCGGCCTTCGGTGGAAATAGGTGAGGGGCGCAGGCCGTAGGCACCTTTGCTGCCGCCTTCAGACCAACCCGGGGCGATGGCGGTGACGGCGGCTCTCTTGATGCTTGGGGTTTCGAAGCCTACCGCAAAAATCTCATGCGCGCTGGGCGGGGTGGTGAAGTGCCAGGTGGTGTCGTCTGCAATGCCCGGGAAGCGTTTTCCGCTGGCATTTCGGACAGCATAGCGTTCGATCTGGACGGCGTATTCCTTTTCGGGCAGGAGGCCGGATTCGAAGTCGTCCTCAAAGAGGATATCGACTTTTTCCGGAAGTTTTCGGCGGAAGGTGGTTTGGGAATTGTCGAATTCGCGCAGCACGCGGGTGCCTGCCAGCAGGACAGCACGGCCTTTTTTAATGATTGTTCCTTGGTCTGGGGAGTTGTTGTTGTTTTCCAGAGCATCTATCCTGACTCCGCCCTCGAGCACGTGGAGTTCGAGTTGATCCGGATGTTTGTTTGAAAACCGGATGCCAAACTCGGTGCCGAGATCGACGATGCGTTGGTGCGGGGTGACCACCGTGAAGCCTTTGCCTTTTTCTGTGGGAACTTGGAACAGTGCCTTGCCCTGGTCGAGGCGCAGGGTGCGGTCGTCGATGAGGGAGATGGTGGCCGGAGCCTCGACGATGGCGGTGACGTCGTAGGGGAGTTTGAACTCTGCGACGCCTTGATAGAGTTGGAATTCAGCACCCCGGGTCAGCGTGTTGGTTGATGGGTTGGCGGTGCCATTGACGCTCCACTGGGAGTTGCCGCAAACGCGAAACTTAGTCTCGGTGGGTGCTGGTTCGGTGGGTGTGAAATACATCACGCATAGCACGATGGCGGCGGCGGCGGCAGTGATACCGGCTGACCAGCGGAGGGTTTTGCGGATGACAGAGGAGGGTTCCGATTTTTCGGCACGGCGCAGACTGCGTTGATTTTTTCTGCTCAGTGGTGGATAGAAAACGGTCTCCAGTGTGGCCTCGAGGGAAACGCAGTCGAAATACTCCCTACGGGCCTCTGGATCATTTTCGAGCCGGTCGTTGAGCTCCGCGAATTCCTGTTCGGATAGATCACCATCAAATAACCGGGCGACGGCATCCTGGACGGAGCCCTGAGGGGAGCCGTGCTGGATATTTTTGCTGTCGTCGGGTATCATGTTTTACTTGGAAATTATGGTCAGTTTTGGTGAACCGCATCATTCTCGGGTGGCCAGGATTCTTTGCGCATTTTGATTTTAACACAATGCAGAAGGATGGCGCGGAGTCGGCGCAGGGTGGCACGGATGGTGCCTGGATTGCGTTGATTCTGTCGGGCGTATTCCTCGATGGTGATTCCGTCGGAGTAGCGGACTTTGAGTAGTTCGCGATTTTTGCAGCTCATCTCGCCGAGGCAGAGTTGTAGGGCGGCAAGTTTGCGTTCGACGACCGGTTCGTTTTCGTATGGCGACTCGTCGGCAAGAATGGAGATGAGTTCTTCGCTGAAGATGAGTCGGCTAGAGTCGGTGATTAATTTTCGCCGGGCGTTCATGACATGGTAGCGTGCGGTGCTAAATGCCCAGGCTTTGAAATTGCTGCCGGGCTGGTATTTGTCCCGTTTTTTCCAGAGCGTCACAT
>JARFPV010000031.1 GCA_029288115.1 Akkermansiaceae bacterium
ATCTGGCAGGTCGACAACAATGCCGCCTACATCCACACCCGCGACCCTAGGAACAAAAACCACGGTGGCAATTTCCAGGGATTCGGCCGATTCCTCACCGGCAGCAAGGGCGAGTATTATTTCCGCACCATCAAACCAGTCGCCTACCCTGGCCGGGCACCTCACATCCACGTCGCCGTCAAAATAAAGGGCAAAAAACGTCTGGTCACCCAGTGCTACATCAAGGGACATGAGCAAAATATGCGCGATGGCGTCGTCCGCCGCATCAAAGACCTCAAACAACGCGCCTCAGTAATGGTCGATTTCCAACCCCTGAAAGGCTCGCAAATCAACGAACTCCAAGGTAATTTCGACATCGTTCTCGGATTCACTCCCGAAGACCAACACTAACCACACCCGGTTGCCATTTCATTGAAAGAATCAGGCACCCACCCGGGTAAACCTTCCTTTCATATCTACACCCAGTCCATTATGCAACGCCGCAGCTTCCTCAAAATCCTAAGCGCATCATCAGTCGCTCCAGCCGCCCTCACCGCCGCAGACCGCAAACCCAACCCGACCGATATCCTGGTCGATGCCACCACATTCACCAACAAAGGAGGCTGGGTCGTCGACCCCCAATTTATCGAGCAAATGGGCTCCCCCTATCTGCTTGCCCACGGCATGGGCACCCCCGTCGCCAACGCATCCACTCAAATCACCGTCAAGAAAACCGGCAGCTACCACGTCTGGGTGAGAACCAAAAACTGGTGCCCAGGCAATTGGGAAGCCCCGGGCAAATTCCAAATCGCAATCGACGGCAAAAAATTAACAACCACCTTCGGCACAGAAGACGGCTGGGCATGGCAAAAGGGTGCAAAAATCGATCTCACTAAGGGAGAAAACAAACTGGAACTCATCGACCTCACCGGATTCGAAGGTCGCTGCGACGCCATTTTCTTCACCGAAGATGCCAATTTCTCCCCACCCAACAAACTCGACGAACTGTCCACATGGCGCAGACGCCAGCACGGATTGAGCGCCGATGCCGATGAAACCCACGACTTCGATCTCGTCATCGTCGGTGGCGGCATCGCTGGCTGTGGCGCCGCTCTCGCAGCCGATGAACAAGGGCTCAAAGTCGCCCTGATCCAAAACCGACCCGTCCTCGGCGGCAACGCAAGCAAGGAAATCCGCGTCCACACCCTCGGCATCCACGGCAAAGTTTCCCGCATCCTAAAAAAAATCGACACCAAACACTGGCCTAACAATTCCCCCGACGCCATCAAAGACGACGCTAAACGGCACGCCACCATGGAAGCCGCCAAAAACGTCACCATGTTCCTCGATTACTCAGTCACCGGCATCACAATGGATGGCAAGTCGATCGCTAGCGTCAACGCTCGCAGCAATACCTCACAAAAACGCATCCGCGTCAAAGGAAGCCAGTTCATCGACTGCTCAGGCGACGGCATCATCGGATCCAAGGCAGGCGCCAGCTTCCGCTATGGCCGTGAGTCACATAAAGAGTTCGGCGAAGCATGGGATAAATTTGGCGACCTCTGGAGCCCCGAAAAAGCAGACAACCGTGTCATGGGAACCACCGTGATGTGGCGTAGTGTACAAGGCAAACAAGCCAGCACATTCCCTACCACCCCATGGGCAAAAGACGTTGCCAAAACCTACGCCGAACCAAAAAGCGAATGGTACTGGGAATACTCCGATAACAACAAACACCAAGTCCACGACGCCGAAGCCATCCGCGACCACATGTTCCGCGCCGTCTACGGAAACTTTTCCAACGTCAAAAAGAACCCCATCAACGCAAGGCTGAAACTCGAGTGGGTGGCATACATCGGCGGCAAACGTGAATCACGCCGCATCATGGGCGACCACATCTACACACAAGACGACATCACAAGCCTGACCAAATTCCCCGACAGCGTCGTCATCGAAAAACGTGAAATCGACGTACACTACCAGAAAAGCCTCAAGGGCTTCATCGTCGATTTCATCTCCAAGGCCCTGTTCATGAAACTCAAAGGTCACTACTACATCCCGTTCCGCAGCCTCTACTCCAAGGATGTCCCCAACCTGATGATGGCAGGACGCTGCTTCAGCTGCTCACACGTCGCTCTCGGCGGCCCCCGCGTGATGAATACCTGCGGACAGATGGGTGTCGCCACAGGCTACGCCGCTGCACTCTGCAAAAAGCACAAAACCAACCCCCGCGGCATCGCCAAGAACCACATCAAAGAGCTTCGCAAACTGATCGGGTTCGGGTAAAAACAGAAAGTTGAAACGCTTTCTCTATATCGCACTCCTGTTCCAGTTCCTTGTTCTGTTAGGAACAGGAGTTCTGCGTTTCTTCATCCCATTCAGCATCGAGCTGAGCCGATTGCACATCTTTGCAGGTGCCGCCACCGGCATCCTTATCCTGGTCCATATTGTCGAACGACTACGCTTGCTCAAGCTAAAGTTCAAACCAAGAACCGGTGATAAATCCTGGATGATCCCCGCAGTCACCCTGCTCCTGTGCATAGGCTTCTGGCTTGCTGCCTGGTTTGGCACCCCAGGCGTCTCCCACCTGATGAACCTGAGCTACGAACAACGTAACCACGCCGCCATTTTCCGACTCCAGGACAACATCGCCAGCAAAGAAAACGGCTCATTTCTCCGCACAGTCAAACTATCATCAACCGGTGCGTCAGCCGATATCGAACTCCTGTGGAACCAAAACCCAAAAGGCTCCGCAGTCGCCATCTGGGCTGAAACCAAAGCAGGCAGCATCATCGAAACCCTCTACCTGACAGGCTCGATGAAATACAGCGAGTCACACGACTGGGAGGGCAGCACCGCCAGACGCGGCGAAATCCTCCCCGTCTGGCGCCACCGCTACACAGCCGTATGCGGGGTCGATCCCTTTGGCGATGCCGACCTCATTTCCCAACCCACCGTCAACCACCAGTGGCTCCTCGACCAAAAACTCGATGAAGCCAAGGAAGGGTTCGTGATCTACGTCGAAATCAACCTGCCCGGTGACAACGCCCCCTCCCTCATCTACGCCGCCAATATCGAACCCGAAACCCAGAACCCCTATACCCTGCTTAATCTACTTGGCCACAGCGGCGGCAGCCAAAAAGACGGCGAACTCAACTACAATCTGGATGAACTCCCCAAACAACCAAACATCGTTGAACGCATCCTCGTCAAAACCCGGTGGGCAAAGTGAAACACCACGCCTGAAGACACCGTCATTTTTTCATTGGCGACACCGCCAAATCCAATAACCTCACCCAAGACACATCACTCCAACCTATCTATTCTCATCATGAAAACCATATCCACCATCGCACTTTTCGGACTCGCATCCTGCCCACTTCTCACCGCCCACGAAGGCCACAAACACGCACCCAAAGGTAAGGCCGTCACCGAAGTCGTCAAAACAGGCCAAAACGAATTCACCTACGAAACCGACCCCGGATTTGGAAAAATCCCCAGCGGAGCCAAACTCGGCCCAACTCATGGTGGAGTTGCCGTTGATAAAAATGGCCTGATCTACACCAGTACCGACGGCGACCAGTCCATCGCAGTCTTCAAACCAGACGGCACCTTCGTTAAAGCCATGTCGCCCGACCTCAAAGGCATCCACGGCCTGCAAATCGTCACTGAAGGTGACCAACAATTCCTCTACGGCGCTCATCTCAAGCAAAACCGCGTCGTCAAGCTCAGCTTGGACGGCAAGGTCATCCTCACCATCCCCAACGAGAACACCGGTGAAATCCCAGGTGGCACCAAAGGACTCACCGCTGTCGCCGTAGCAGCCGACGGCTCGATTTTCGTAAGCATGGGATACGGATCTAACAAAGTCCACAAGTTCGACAAAGCCGGCAAGATCATCAAGTCCTGGGGAAGCCGCGGCAAAGAAGAAAAGCAGTTCAACACCCCGCACGGACTGGGAATTGATAACCGCTTCGGCAAACCACGGCTCCTCGTCTGCGACCGCGCAAAGAAACGCCTCGTTCATTACGACCTCGACGGAAACTGGATCGGCGTCCACGCCACTGACCTCCGCCTGCCTTGTGCCGTGTCATTCCTCGGCGATCACGTCGCCGTTGCCGAACTACAAGCACGCGTTGCCATCGTTAACAAAGAAGGCAAGGTCGTTTCTGTCGTCGGTGACAACCCCAACAAAAAACAGTGGGCTAACTTCAGAGTCGCACCCGCCGACCAGAAACCCGGCATCTTTACTGCCCCCCACGGACTTAGCTTCGACAAAGATGGCAACCTCTACGTGCAAGACTGGAATGCCACGGGCCGTATTACCAAACTGAACCGTATCCGCGAGTCGGATTAACACGCAGTCGTCCTGCCCCCCTTAACCCCCATAAAAAGGACATACCGTCATGCCAAGAGTCACCATCTCAGAACCGGGGAAGACCCCACAGCCATACCGCTTTAAGCTGGAGCGCAAGATCGTCAAGATCGGCCGCAGCAGCGAGAGTGACATCATCATCGAGTGTGGCTCTGCCTCCACGAACCACTGCACGATGGAGCGTGTCGATGGCGGCTATATCCTGCGGGATAACAACTCAACCAACGGCATCAAACAGGATGACACCATGATGAGTGTCATTGATCTCTTTGACGGCATGCAAGTGCTCATCGGAGATGTGCCGATGAAATTCCAGCTATCTGAGTCTGAGATCGAAACCATCTCGCAAGAGGAATTCAGCACGCATCAGAAAAAGAAACTTCCTCCAAAAAACGATGCGGATGACGAGGTGACTCTACCCCGTGCCACCACCTCCTCCCCCCGTGCATCACACTCACACCGGCCACCACCAAAGGTTCAGAAAAATGCACCACCCATGAATGCCTTCGTGGTCTTCATATTGATGATCTTGGCGATTGTGGCTGGCATGACCATACGCCACTACAAGGAAACGGGTAACATTCTGCCCATCATGTGGATGGAAGGAAAATCCGGAAAAGCACCCGCCGATCCTGTGGAGGAGAATAAGGCGGATGAGGAAGAGGGCGAGGAAGAAGAGCCGTCAGAGTAACCTTGCCACGGCTAACGCCTTCTCAACCACGCCTCCGAAGCGTAACGCTCCTGCGCGAGCACGTCCACGTTATCTAACATCACATCGGCAGGCACGTATTCCCGCTGCCACCTTGACAAACTAACGGAAAAAACCTCGCAGAGGTCAGTCGCGCTGACATCTGCTATCACACTGCCTTGGTGTAGCAGGCCCTGCTTATTTCTCCGCTGACCAGCACCAGCGACTTTGTTATTCAAACCGTCCGTAATATCGTAGGCAACCGGGTTGTCAAAACATGCCGACTCACCATTACCTGCATCTGATGAAATCAGTTGGACATCAACACCGAGCTCAACGAGCGCCAGAGCAAGCACCTTGTGAATTTCTCGATAGCTACCCGACCCACGCATGGTTGCCAGTGGGTTCGCACGCGGAATGACCAGCGTGTATGTTACATCGATGCGGTGATCAACCACGCCACCGCCAGTCCATCGGCGAATGTATGTTAGACCTGAATCAGGAAATGCAACCTCGGCATCCGCATAGGGCAGAGAATACCCAAAGCTCACCGTGGGTTCTGACCAGTGATAAACACGCAACAAAGGCCGGTTAGCCATACTCTCCATGAGCAACTGATCCAGCGCCATGTTCTGCGCACCAGAGCGTGGCTGCGCATCGCACCACACATCCAGATGTTCAAACAACTCGGTCATATATGGAGACTATTGCGGTTTTCCACCGAAACACAATTTTTGTTAGGAAGAACGCATTACACTACGCACTTTCTGGATCGACCGCATTTTCAAGCCACCCGGTAAGTTCGATCACGCGCTCCGCACCAATCGGGGCCGCAAAAATCACTCCAAGAACAAGCAGGCCATACCTGCTCTGAATAGGCACCACCTCCAACGTGGAATTCGCGCCTATTTTGACGTGCAGGTTTCCGACCGCCGCTGATCCTGCCGACTGTCGGTGTGCGGTGTAGGAGGCATTTGCCAATGTCCGCGCCACCTGGATGAGCTTCGGGTTTTCCACCTCATCGAGAATCACCTGGCCGTCGTTATCAATTAAAAACATGGCACGCGCCCCAAAATGCTGCCTGACAGCCGCGCTGAATCTTGAAAGCCGGTCAAGGAACGGACCGCGTGAACCGCCTGAACCAGCATCCGAAAAAACACCCCGTCCAAAACTGGGTGCTGCGGCTGGCGGCGGGGTCTCAACTGGTGCTTGATGAACGGGAACCTGCACTGGCTCGACAGCTGGCTCGGGTGGATTAGGTGGCGACACCTGCTGCGCCATCGGGGCGTCATCAGTCAGGTCTTGATGGGTGGAAACTTGAAATGGCGAATCCGTCGGCATGGCAGAGCTCGGCGGCTCAGACGATATTGGCGGAGATGCCGGCGCGGGAGTCTGCTCCGGCATGACCGGGCCCGGCTGGTGTGCAGTCTGGCGTAGCATGCCACTTCCTTCAGCCACCCGCTGCGCCTGTGCAAGCGGACTTTCTTCTACAGGCTGCTTGGGCTGCTCTTGCGGTGTCGGAACCTGTGTTTCGACTTCAGAAGTTGTGTTAGCGAACCCCTCGAAATCATCGCCATATCCTGCGTCCACCACCGTAGGGTCAACCTCGGGAGGCGGAGCCATCAGACTCTCCGCCATACGGCGAACTTCCTTGGCATCGAGCCATGACTGAACGTTATCCATTATTTATCTGCTTTGTGGGGCGAGCTTGGCTTCGATTTCAGATCGTAAACTGTCAAAAACCGCCAGCACTCCCGCGCCCTCTTCCATGACTCCGACGGGAAGCCCCTTGGCACTGGCTCTAACGAACAGGTCATCTCGCGGGATCACATTTCGCATCACCATGTTTTGCGGCAGTAAATTCCTTAATGCCTGAACCGCTTCCAGACTCTCTGCCAGTCGATTCTGAACCATGGTCATAACGACTCCCAATACAGTCAATCCGGGGTTCACAACTCGCATGCGAGTCAGAGCCTCCAACATCTTAGGCACTGATCGCACTCCCAACGGCTCAGCCTGCTGGGGAACGATCACTGAATCACAAGCCGAAAGCACATCGGCAGTAACTCCTGTCTCTTATACACATCTGACGCTGCCGACG
>JARFPV010000085.1 GCA_029288115.1 Akkermansiaceae bacterium
CCGACACCGACGATGATGGCATCTCCGACGGCGCCGAGGTGGATCAGGCCACCGAAGGCCATCTCTGAAATGTGGGCATCCAGACCGAAGCCGACGGACCAGCCACCGAAGAACAGGGTGACGATCAGGGCTGAGCCAACGATCATGGCGGCATACTCACCGAGGAAGAACAGGGCGAATTTCATGGATGAATACTCGGTATGATATCCTCCGACGAGTTCCGTCTCACACTCTGGAAGGTCAAACGGCATCCGGTTTGTTTCCGCGAAAATAGATGTGGTGAATACAACGAATGAGATAAACAAGGGGATTAGCAAAAGAAATCTCTCGGTTGTGAGCCCCTCACCCCAAAATGGGAGGAGTAACCAACCGTTGTCGGCTTGGTATTGCACGATATCGGAAAGGTTGAGTTGGCCGAAGACCATCAGCACCGGTATTACCGAGAGCCCCAACGCGATCTCGTAGGAAATCATTTGCGCGCATGAGCGCACGCCGCCGAGGAATGAGTATTTGTTGTTCGATGCCCATCCGGCAAAGGTGATGCCGTAAACGGAGAGTGAGGCGATGGCGAATACAAAGAGTGGTCCGGCATCGATGTTGGCGATGACGAGAGGGATCGTTTCTCCGAAGACCGTGATCTCGGAGCCGAATGGAATCACACAAAGTGTCAGGAAAGCAGGCACAGCAGTGAGTGCCGGAGCAATACTGAAGAAAAACTTACGCACATGGTCTGGCACCAAATCTTCCTTCAGCAATCCCTTCAATCCATCGGCAAGTGGTTGAAGTAGGCCGGAGATCGGAATGTCTTTCTTGAACCCAAACAGGGTGAGGGGAATGCCGACACGGTTAGGTCCGACACGATCCTGAATAATAGAAGAGACCCGGCGCTCGGCATAGGTCGAATAGGCAATGATCGGCAACGTCAGCACGAAGGTGAAGATAAAGATCTTTACCGCTGTGCTGAGAACCAGGATGAGGAATGGGTCCATTATCTGAGTGGATGATTGAAGGAATGAAAAATGGAGGAGTTAGCCAACGATTTCGCCGTTAGATTTGCGTTGGTTTTCTCGTTCGATGAGCGGAATCTTGACGCCAGTATCGATGACGGTGACACCGTTATCGGGGATCTTGGCAAGTGTATGGCCATTCAGCGCATCAATGCTTTCGGCGATGATGCCGGACAGTTGGTCGATGCTTTGTGGAGCCTCACTGCTTGTTTCTCCTGAGAGAGCAAGAGCGAGGTCGCGGATGACTTCCCAGTCGACGCGGGCGTCGCCGGGAGGGATGCAGGCTGCGTTGAGTTTTTGTAATCGGCCAGCCACGTTGATCATGCTGCCGCGCTTTTCTGCGGAGCTAGCAGTAGGGAATACGATGTCACTTGCTTGGGCGGTTGTGTTGGCGCTGGTATTCAGGGAGATGGTAAGTTCCAGTGAATCAAGATCTTCTGTGGTAAAGCCTGCGGCCTCGGTGAGGTCTTCACTGGCAACCACGAGGGCTTTGATGCTGCCTGAGCGGATAGCGTCGAGGTTCCCTGCAGGGTTCTCGTTTCCGAGGATCAGTTTTGCACCCTGGCTGTTAGGGTTGCGGTCGGAGGAGATGAGCATGTCATCGGACTCCTGATCGCGGGCAACGATGGCGACGTTGTCGGTGCCAAGCTCTTCGGCGAGAGTTCGCATCATGAAGAGTTCTTCATTGGTCTGGCGACCTGAGGCGATGATAGCGATCTCACTGCTGTCGAATTGCTTGAGCGCATCGGCGGCGGCTTCGAGGGCATTGTCCCAGCATGGTTCCTCGTGGACGCCATCGGCCTTGATCAGGCAAGTTGTGAGGCGGTTTTCATCGGTTGGGCAGACGTAGCTCAGTCGATGTGAATCAGGCATCCAGCAGGAGTTGACGTCGTCGTTCTGACGCGGGGTGATGCGGAAAACTTTGTTGCCGCGTGTCCAGATCGTGATGTTAGCACCTGTTCCGCAGTTGGTATCGATGCTGTCGGTTTCCTTGAGGAACCAAGTGCGCATCTGGAAACGGAAATCATTGCTGGTTAGAGCTCCGACCGGGCAGAGGTCGACGGTGTTGAGGCCGTAGTTGTTGTTGAGTTCTTTGCCGGGGAAAATGCCTACAGAGGTGTGAGTGCCTCGCTCTGCGAAGCCTAACACAGGTTCTTCTGCCACCTCATCCATAAAGCGGATAC
>JARFPV010000104.1 GCA_029288115.1 Akkermansiaceae bacterium
ATTGCCTGGAGGACTCACTTCAATCGAAATAACTGATGACGACCTGGCGGTTTGTATCAGTCAAATAGCTAATCGGTGTGCTGAGATCGGCAATCCATTCGTCTCCCTAATTGAGGACTAGATCCGACCTTACCCCTAATTTAACCAACTAGCCCCGCCACCGTGCGGGGCATTTATTTGGCTGCCAATTCTCCTTCTGGCCGAACTGAGAGATAAGCGCATTGTGTTCTTGGGTCAGATTTTGTTCCGCTCTTGAGCGTCAAACAGAATACACATCAATTTCCAGGGAAGGGGCGGGTCGAAAGTTCAGAAAGCGAGGTCACTACTCCGTTGCCTAGCCATGTTTATTTTTCCGCAAAATACGACAGGGGGGATAACTGCTGCTGGAGTTTAGTTTTGTGGAAAAGTAAATCTGCTGGGGCAGCAGAGTCAGAGATGGATTGCCTACAGTTCTGACCCGCCCATCTGGTGGTTGCTGCCGTTCGCGTTAGCTTTGGTAGTTTTGTCACTGGAATCTCCTATGTTTGTGGTTGTCACTTCGGTGACATCGGTGCGAAGGGGATTGCTTAGCACCGAGAGCGCCGTCCTCTCTGGGCGGCGTTCGCCCATCTAAAGCAAACAAGTCAATGCGGTGCCATACTTTGACTGTGATCACTTTCATCTTCATCTATGTCGCTGCATTCTTTGTTGCCGCCTCCTTTTTTACCTATGTGGCCTACAGGAGTGCCGAAGGTGGAACCGCAGCCAAAGTCTTCATGGGGACAGTCTCATTCCTGGTGCTCTGCGGACTTGCGTATTTTCTGTTCAAGGTGGCACGACCATTCCTCCTGTGATGCGCCCATCCCCTACACGAACATGAGCAAATAACCTACCTTCCCGCACCATTGATTTGCCTATCATTGCGCAAAGCGAGCGGGTTTCGACCAATTCGCCGGGAGCGAATTGGGACGCACACAGTGCACCCGCAGGGAGAAAACCAGGATGGTTTTCATCAATTCCTGAGGTATCTGCACATAAGCTCCCAGTGACGGGTTCTTTTAAATCCTGTCGGTGTCCAGGTCAGATGTTAAAGCGCCCAGTCGTCATCCCAGTTCGGCCGGGTATTCTGGGACTTTCTGAGACGATTAAGGTGCCGCTCAATCCGTGCATCAGCCTCGGCCCGTTTCCTGATGAAGGGGAACAGGAAATTGATCACTTGTTTCATGGTGGTTTCCTCTTTGCTTTGGTTCATGGGTCTCAGAGTATCCACCACGGAGTGAAATCACTTGTCGTGCGGTGCCAAAGAATTAACACAATGCAGGCGGTAAAGGTTAACTTCAGACTAAACGGTGCCCGCCAGGGTGAAAACCATGATGGTTTTTGTCTAAAAAAGATCGAGAAAACAAGTGCTCAAACAGCCTTTTACCCTTGGCGCACAGCGTGCCATGAAATGTCTTTCCATACTTGCCGGTTTTTGTAGATAGTCCCTTGTGGGTAACTATCTCAACTGGTATGATCACGCCGCCGCCTCGAAGTGATTTGTGATTATCAATCTCTCTCTCCTATCGGATATTCACAGGGATTGAGGCGGCTCTAAAAAAACCTCAATCTCCCGGTTTTTGCTTGCTGCCCATAGCTCACTGGCCTGTCGTCCGTTCTCTCTCGTGCTGTTCCGTGTTTGAAACCAGCAGTGCCCTGGCCACCCGGTTGATATCGCCGGCCTTGAGCTCTAGCCAATCGCCGGGCCCCTCGGTCATTTCCTCGCCGAACAATGCCCAGTAGGTGTCCCGGATGACCCGCCAGTTGGCCATGGCGTGGGGTGAGGCCGGATTCTGAGCGGCTTTTTCCGAGAAATCCTGCAGTATCCGGTGCGCCGTGCGATGTGCGAACGCAAGTTCGGTCAGTTTTGCGCGGTATTCCAGTTCGACCGAATCCATCTGCGGGTATCGCTCGAGGTCAAGCAGGTGACGGGCTTCATGCTTGAGGTAAGAG
>JARFPV010000151.1 GCA_029288115.1 Akkermansiaceae bacterium
AGTGCCAGGCGCTGAGTGTTTCTGTGCCTGTTCCAAGTTTCAAGTGGAATCAGCTCGGCTTGTTGATTTTGTAAGACAACTGTCAAAACTCGTGTAGAATATCAACATGGCTGATACAGAACGTGATTCTGAAAAACACCCACCGCAAAAAAAATCCCGTGCAGCATCAATCATGGCATTTTTCTGTGGCATGACCTTACTGATGGTTGCAGGATTCGCCTGTTTTTACTTCATGGTGAGCCGTGCAGCCTCGGCCCCTGTGGACAAACTTGCCCAAGCGCTTTCCACGGTGCTGGGGACCGAGGTCACAGTTCGCGGTTCCACCGCTGTCCTGGAAAAGTCAGAGATTGGCGAGTTGGCTGTCGTTCAGCGCAAGACGCAGGCGATTGTAAAATACGAAACTTCGTGGCTGGGCAGCGACAAAATCCTCATTGTCCGAGGAGACTTCTTGGTAAAGGCAGGTTTTGATCTCACCGAGGGCGGCAACTGGGGCATACTCGACGGGAAAGTAAACGGCAAGTTACCCAAAGGCAAAGTGCTGAGTGTTGAACCCATCGGAGATTTTGAAATCTATCACTCGGATAATGGCACCATCAACCGCCTGAATCCACAGGACCACGCGAATGCTTACAATCACCTCAAGCATCAAGCACGCAGGGATGCCGAGCGCAGTGATATTGGTAGGGAAGCAGAGCGGGTTTTGCTCAGACGTATCAATGATCGAATGAACGGTCTGGACTCAGACCTGTATTGGGAGGAACAACCCTTGCCTTAGTGCCTAATGCTCCAGTGGACTCTCACCTGACGCGTCGCCAAGGTGGGTTAGTTCCTGAGGTAGGAACTTCTTGAAGCGGGTCTTGTCGATCGCTTTCATGTAAGCTTCCTGAGGTGTGACCATGCCGGCCTGAAGTTTGTCCCAGATGGCTTCGTCCATAAACTGCATGCCTTCCGATTTTCCTCCGATGATAACGTCGTAGAGTTTTTGGGTGGCACCCTCACGAATGATGGCGGAAACCGCGGTGTTGGCGAACATGATTTCGTTCACCGCTGCTCGACCTGGTTTGTCACAGCGTTTCATCAATAGCTGGGCGACCACTCCTCGCAGTGACGCCGCGAGCATGGTGCGCACCTGGCTTTGTTGATCGGCAGGGAATACGTCCACAATCCGGTCCACAGTCTTGCGTGCGTTGTTGGTGTGTAGTGTGCCAAAAACCAACAGGCCGGTTTCCGCTGCAGTGAGTGCGAGCGAGATGGTTTCCAAGTCACGCATCTCACCGACGAGAACGATGTCCGCGTCTTCCCGCAGGGTAGCACGCAGACCATCGGCGAACGATGGTGTCTGGATCGGCACCTCGCGCTGGGTAATGATCGATTTTTTGTTGCTGTGTACAAATTCGATCGGCTCCTCAATGGTGATGATGTGGCGGTTGAAATTGCAGTTAATATAATCGATCAACGCCGCAAGTGTGGTGGATTTTCCAGACCCGGTGGGTCCGGTGACGAGTACCAGACCGGATCGCATATGACCAAATTCCTTGATCACAGCTGGGATATTCAGATCCTCGAGTGAGGCGATTTCTGTGGGGATCAGACGGAAAACAGCAGCGAGACCATTTTTTTGGTGAAGGTAGTTGCAGCGGAAGCGTGATTGCTCGTCCATCGAGTAGGCAAAGTCGAGATCACCCGTTTTTTTGTATAACTCGTAGGCCTTGGGGTCGCATATCTCACTGAGCAGACTGTCAATCAGCTCGTGGGTGAGTAGTTCTTGGCCGGGGATTTCCGAGATTGCGCCATGCACGCGGATCTTGGGATGTTCTCCCTCACTCAGATGGAGGTCGGACCCCCCTGATTCAACGAGGTAGGTAAAAAGTGCGTCAATAGCAGCCATGATAGTGTAGAGAAATGATTGTAGTGTTAGAAAATATTAAAGAGCGAAGTAATCACGCATCTGTGCTTTGTCCTCAGCGCGGAACATGACGTCCTCCTGAGAGATTTTTCCTTTCACATAGAGTTCGCGCAATGAGTCGTCCATTGTGATCATGCCGACGTTTTTACCGGTCTGCATAATTCCGGGAAGCATGTAGGTTTTGCCCTCACGAATGCAGTTCGCCACCGCCGGTGTATTGACCAGTAGTTCAAGTGCAAGTTCACGTCCGGTTCCGTCCATGCGAGGCACAAGTTGCTGGGAGATAATACCTCGCAGTGACTCCGAGACCATGATGCGGATTTGGTCGCGCTGATCGACGGGGAACACGTCCAGAATCCGGTCGAGTGTCCGTGGGGCATTTCCGGTGTGTAGAGTGGCGAGCACCAAGTGACCGGTTTCAGCTGCGGTCAGGGCAAGGGAAATGGTTTCCAGGTCACGCATTTCACCGACGAGGATGATGTCTGGATCCTCACGCAGGGCACCACGAAGTGCTTTTGGGAATGACTCCGTATGCGTGTGTACTTCCCGTTGGTTCACATGGCAGTTTTTCGAGCTCAGGACATATTCGATGGGGTCCTCCAATGTGAGGATGTGGTCCTCTCTATCCTCGTTAATGAAGTCAGCTATCGAGGCGAGGGTGGTGGATTTTCCTGATCCCACTGAGCCTGTTACGAGTAGGAGTCCATTCTGGTATCGCGTGAGTGGCAGCAATGATTCGACAGGTAGACCGAGCTCTTCCATGGTACGGACTTTGGTATCGATGATCCGGAAACAGATATCGTATCCGAGGCGCTGTTTTACAACCGAGGCACGGAAACGTCCGTTTTCGTTTTGATAGGCAAAATCGACATCGCCTTTTTCCTGCAAGCGGGCCCAATCACTCTCACCGAGGAAGCCTTTGGCGAGTTTTTCTGTTTGTTCGGCTTCGAGCTTTGGGGCGTCCTCCCAGATCGGCTGGAGCTGGCCAAAACGGCGCCATGCTGGCGGGTAGGCAGTAGGCAAGTGGATATCAGAGCAATTATACTCGATACCTACCTGGAGATATTGATCGACGTGATCATGGACCGGAATATCAGACATAAGAAAGCGAAGTAACTAAGTTCACTCCAATCTGACAGATTGCGGTAGCTTGAAAAGCGATAAGTTAGCTAAATGAGTAATCTTATCCGGATTTCAAAAAACTGGACTGATCTGCTTCTGAAATACGGTTGAGAAGTCAGGCTACAGACCGACCATGGCCACGATTTCATCGTGCGTGAATTGGCTGGGGTCATCCGCTGCGATGGTCAGGGACTCATCGATAACAAGGTCAGCGAGGGCAGTGGAGGTGTCCTCTGCCAGGGAAGGAGCTTGCGTCACCTCATCAGGTTGGGTGCTGATAGGCTGCTCCGGCTGAAGCTGGGTCACTACGACCATAGCGACACAAGCGGCCGCTGCGAGTGGTAGGATGATTTTTTTGGCGGAAAAGAACCCGGCAATCCGCTCACTCAACGTTGGCGGGGTGGTCGCAAGGTGGCGTGTCTCACGCACGACATTGCGGGCAAAGAATGCATCCGGCTTTTGTTCGGATGCCTCACCGAGAAGATTCCAC
>JARFPV010000153.1 GCA_029288115.1 Akkermansiaceae bacterium
GCTACCTCCTGGGAAACATGCCGCGAGTGCCTCTATGTGATCGACATCCTCGCGTAACGTTCCAGTCACTGTGGACACTAGGTGATAAACCTGCTCCAGCTTCTCAAGCGCAAGCATATCCGCTACTCGAACCGTACCAAAATCACACACTTGACCAAGATCGTTGCGCTCCAGGTCAGTGATCATGACCAGCTCGGCATTTTCCTTTTCCGATTCTAACAAATCTTTGGCGAACGCACGGTCGCTCAATTCATCATCGCCCCTCGGTCTGGTCCCTTTGATCGGACGAGTCTCTATGCTGCGTCCACTCATTCTTAAGAATGTCTCGGGCGATGACGAAAGGATCTCACGCCCCCCCAGGTCCATCCATGCGGCAAGGGGTGAGGGGCTTAGTTCACGCAATTGATGGTAGAGAGAAAAAAGCGAACCGTCTCCACAAGTTGCGCGAAATCTTTGTGTTAGATTAACCTGGTAGATATCCCCTGCTGCAATGTATTCGTGAATCCGCTTCACACCTTGCTCGTATTCCTCCTGCGTCATCGACGCATCAAAACCGCCAATCTGTGGAGGCACATCATCCTCTGCTGCTGCAGAAGAAATCTCATCCGCTAAAGCACCACACTGCCACCACTGGTTGCGGTCGTGCTGATACACAAGCATCTCGGGGTAGATTGCAAAACAGTAATCGCCTTCGTAATCCACCCAGCCACAGGCGGCACCCATCGGGAAACCAAACGAAGGTGAGTGAGTCTCAAATTCTTCCAGCTTGCTGCGCAGTTGGTCAAGATCCGCCTGATTGTGAATCACACCCGTCAGGGTTTCCACGGGGCGCGCAGCAATGATGGAAATCGGGGCATGCGTACGTGACGGGAGGTTTCCAGAGCTATCAAAAAACACCATCCCTGGAAGGTGTCTGAGCGAGGCTGCGACCTCAGCGGGCTCCATGCAAATGTCCACCCGGCACGGCGGGCGGGCTTGATCTGGAATGTCTGGTGCAACAGGCATCTGGATACGAATGAAAAGGTAAACCATCTCATGCGCAAGTGTAGATTCTCCATAGAGGTAAACGCATCACCGCACTTCACGTCTTCTCTTTCCTGCATTGACAGCAGACCCATTGATTGTCAGCCTCTTAGAACACCTATGAAAAACAAGATCGAGTCCTCTCAGGGAGGCGCGCAGGCACCACCACGCCACGCACCACGCCCTACATTCACCATCGCCTGCTGGTTGATGGCATTGATTGCGTTCGCCCAGCTCATCAGTGTAGGCACAGCACTCACCGTTCGTCATGGCCAGCCTGAGGATAAAACAATCGCTACCTTGCCTCGGGTGACCACTCCGGTTGGGCCAATCCAGCCACGTAGCGTGGATCAGATTCTCCAGCGCTACGCCAACGATACACCTGCCGAAAAACATGTAGCTGAACCACTTCGCGTCCCGGCCGTTGCTGCCACAGCGGCGCCTCGCATCGCTGCTGAAACTCCCCAGTACCCGACGATTGCGGATCCACAAGTGGAGCGCCTTGTGCAGGAATCACGCAAGCTCCACATAGAAGGCGACATGATGCGCTCAATGCTCAAGCTCGATGAAGCAGGACGCATCGACCCCGCTGAACCCGCGGTGATCTATCAGAAAGCATTGTTGTTTGAGGATATGGGCATATTCACCAAGGCAGCGGACCACTACCAGAAGATCCAGCAACTCGGTATACGCGCTGGAGTTTACTACCGACTCTCGGCTCGCAAACTCACTAAAGGGATGGACACTTGGAAAGCTAGACTTAACGAGATCGCCATCGGACCGATGAAGACAAGGCGCGCTGCCGACGGTAAGCAGGCAAGCTTCACCATCACCCTGCTCGCACGCCCCGATAAACCAATCGATGTTGAAGACGTCGAAGTACAGGTGCATTTCTATGACAAACTGACTAGTGGCGAGATTAAAAAAGCCCTTGAGCACTCACAATTCACCCGCAAGTGGGTGGGTAGCAAAGTGGATTGGCGTGATGCCGGTAACGAGGAGACTTTGATCGTGGATTATACCATCCCCGAAGCTGATCTTGTGGATGATCATTTGCTGGGGCGCAGACAATTCTACGGCTGTGTGGTTGAGCTACTGTACAAGGGGGAGATCATTGACCAGCAGGCATCACCGAGTCATCTCAACAGCGTCCACGGCACCAAGGTACGACCACTCATCCCGAGTGAAGGGCCCGGCCCATGGCTGCCATCTGATGACGAAGGGCTGCTTCCGAGCAGGAATGGCCACGACTACGGAACCAACCCCGCTGTGCCTCCGTTGCCTTCCCGCTAGTGTCCGCATTTGCATCCGTCTGCAAAAAAGTCATCACCTCGCTCCATTACCATTGCCAGAGGCTCTGAACACGCCCAACATGGCGCATGTCTAATTAGTCGTTATGGCAAGTGAACAAGAGAGCAATATCCACACAGGCCTCCGGGTAAATGATTATCTGGTAGGCGAACTGCTTGCCCGCGGCACCAACACGCTGCTGTGGCAAGCCACCCAGCAATCGGTTCAGCGAGAAGTAATTCTCTGTAGCGTCAGTGACAGCTTGACGGAGGATGAAAATCTTCGGGATAACTTCATCAAGGACGTGCGCACGAAGGCATCTGTAGACCACCCACTGATCGGCTCCGTTTTGGAAGCCGTTGATGACGGGAAATATTGTTTTTTTGCATTAGAAAAACTCAAAGGCCGGACCCTTGGCGACTTGCATGATGAAGGTGAGAGCGTCACACCCATCCAAGTGGTACGCGTCCTGCGAAACATTGCCAACGCATGCCATTATCTTGAGGAGCACGGCACTGCCACACTTCCAATCACCCCACATGATATTTTTATCGATGACAGATTTCATTGCCGCGTCGCCAACATGGCCGTCAGCGGTGATATCGACCCCAGTGTATCAACCCAGGACAAGCAGCTCATAGGACAACTCTTCCACGATCTTTTGGAGCCCGGGCAACCCGGATCCACCCGCACAGGATCACTGTTAAATTATATGGCAGATCTTGAACGCGAACAGCCGCTGAAATGGAAAAAAATCCACGACCTCGCCGATGAAGTGGAGCGACAACTCGCAGAGCCTGCTGTCACGGAAAGCATTCAAAGCTCAACCATGCGAATGCCTCCAGCTGCGAGCCGCGCCTTGGTCAGCAAGACACTCACAGCCATCGCGGTAATCGCCGTCATTATGGGACTGGTCTACTATTTCAAAAATCGAAAAACACTGCCGCCGGCACGCACTCTACCAGACATGGTGCTAATCCCAGAGGGCAAGTATCCGGGGCCCGACGGATTCAATATCAAGCTACGCGAGTATTCGATCGACGCCCACGAGGTCACAATCAGTGAGTATGCCAAGTTTCTTGAAGCACTCAGTCTTCTAAGCGAGAAAAACAGAACTGCGTTTCAGCATGAGGATCAGCCGGCAAATAAAACCTCACATGAACCGGACGACTGGTATTCCCTACACGAGGCCGCCAAAGAAGGGGGGCTCTGGAATAAACTGAAAGTGGATCTGAACTACCCTGTGGTGGGCATCGACTGGTGGGATGCCTACGCATATGCCGAGTGGAAAGGTCGGCGTCTCCCGACCAGAGAAGAATGGTATGCTGCGTGCACGTCAAGTGACAATCCCGAAGAACTCGAACCGAGTGGCTGGATGCCTGTCGATCAAGCGGACAAAACCAAAAAAGCGATCTACGGACTGGCGGGTAACGTCAGCGAGTGGACCAGAAAACGCAGCCTCAACTCAGCCGATCCCAGCCAACCGGCGCGCTACGTTATTTGTGGAGCGTCGTATCTAAGACCTCGGTATGGCGTACGAGCCAGAGAATGGGTGGACGACCGTAGCCTGCGCAGGCCTGATCTTGGTTTCAGAACACTAAGTTCCTCCCCGCAGGAGAAGTGATGTGTGGTTGACGGCAAAGCCATAAATGCCTACTACTAATTCTACCTATGAATCCAAACACCTCAATCCCGATTAAACTCAGCGTCCTGCGCATGCGCGGCCTTCTTGGCTCTGCGATCATCGTGGCGACTGCGATCCTGATTTGTGCAGGATCCCATGTGCACGCACAAATTGCCGTGTCACTGGAAATGAATAAGCAGAGCTACATCCTCAACGAACCTGTTTCGGCAACGATTCAGATCACCAATCATGCTGGGAGGCAACTGGTTTTCCGTGGAAACAGCGCACGCCCATGGCTTAGCTTCCACCTCGTATCAAACGGCAAGGCTGTTCCTATTGCGCGCCGCATGAATTACAACGCGCTTGTGATACCAGCAGGCCAGACAGTATCGCGGAAAATCAATATCAACTCAACCTACTCACTGGGCCGCATGGGTAACTACACATGCACGGCCACCGTAAATATGCCCGGGCCTACTCGCAACGGTTTCACCTCGAACCGAGATCATTTCACCGTCACTGGTGGGCGCACCGTCTGGGTGCAGCGTGCGGGAATCCCAAAAGCTCCTGGCGAAATCCGCGAGTATAAACTGATTACCTTCTCTGGCAACCGTGCACTTGAGCTCTTTGCCCAGGTTTCCTCGGCAAACTCGGGTCTGCACATTGCCACGATACCGCTGGGAAAGGTTCTCACGATGCGCAGACCGACTGGCACACTGGACAGCGCCAATAACATGCACGCACTCTATCAGGTGAAACCGAGCCTATTTACACACGTCACAATTTCTCCGAATGGCAAAATACTCTCCGCGACTCACCACAAGCGGGGGAAATCTGGCAGCGACCCCAGGCTTTATCCACTGAACGGTGCTGTCGTTGTAGCAGGCGCCATTCCCTTCAGCCCGGAGGCCGAAGCAGCACAACTAAAAAAAATCCGCAACATTTCTGAACGCCCTGCATTTATCTTTAGAAAGTAACCGATTTTCACGAAAGACCCGCGCCCCACCCGTCGCATGATTCACCGAACAACGCACAAGTTCCTTCTTCCACTCGTCATTTTGCTCACCGTTCTTACAGGAATGGCAGAGGCGAAGTATTTCCGCTATGTGGTCATCGATCCAGGACACGGCGGACATGACAGGGGTGGTCATGATGGTAAGGTCTATGAGAAACATCTGGCGCTCGATACTGCACTACGACTGGAGTATCTTCTCAAACAACGTGGTATCCGTACCAAGATGACGCGACGCAGTGATGTATTCATCTCGCTACCGGGTCGTGTCGCCTTCGGAAAACGCTATAGCAAGTCGATCTTCGTCAGTATTCACTTCAACCACGCATGGAGAAAAGAGGCAAGTGGACTAGAGACCTTCTACTATGGGGCGGAGGGCAAAAAACTTGCCAACTACGTGCAACAGGGCATCACGAGTAAATTGAGAACCCCGAATCGCGGGGCCAAGTTCGCCCGCTTTTATGTCATCCGCAATGCGACAAACCCAGCAATCCTCGTCGAGGGCGGCTTCGTATCCAACAAGCGGGAACGGGAGCGGATGAAAAAAGCGTGGTTTCGCCAGTCGCTTGCCGAAGGAATCGCCGAGGGAATTGTGAAGTACAAGCGAAGCTGGTAGATAGCTTATCCTTCAATCGCGTGACCTCGCGACCGATCATCAAGTGCGTTGCATGAGTCCCTTACGTGATGCGTGCCGTGCCGAGTGCAGGAGCAACTTAGCCACATCCGTCCAAGACGTCTCATCTGCGACAGCCAGTGCCTCGGTGATGTTTCCTCCACTGCGGAATAAGAGGTTGTAGGCGCGTTTGATATCGGATCGTTCCTCCGGGGTGAAGCCACCACGGCGCAGACCGATTACATTCAGGCCGGCCAGTTCGTTACGCCCATGAGCCATGCAGAACGGTGGAACATCGCGGCTAACTACAGCATTTCCCTGAACGATGGAATAGGACCCGATGTGTACGAACTGGTGAAATCCTCCACCACCACCAAGAAAAATATGGTCGCCCATCTTGATGTGGCCTGCAAGCAAGACGTTATTGGCCAGATTGTTATGACTGCCCATCTTCACGTCATGAGCGAGGTGGACACCGGTCATCAGGAAATTCTTATCGGCCACCGTGGTGCTCTCCCCCTCATGGATACTGCGGTGGATTGTAACGTATTCGCGGATGCTGTTGTTAGATCCAATCACGACGCTGCTGTCAGTTTTAGGATCAAATCCAATCGACTGTGGCTCAGCCCCGATGATGCTACCGTAACCAACGCTATTGCCCTCACCCATGACGGTGCATCCGGTGATCCACGCCTGGGCACCAATTGAGCACCCCGCTCCGATCTTGACTCCTGCATCAATGATAGCAAAGGCGCCCACGGACACGTCATCAGCGAGCTCAGCTTGCTCGCTTACTATGGCACTCGGATGGATCTCAGGCATGGCTGTATGCTAACGAGTATCTCGATGATCTCCAATGCTAAACGTGCCATCGGCTGTGAAAATCGACGCCCGCTATTTCGTGGCGTGTTTATCTGCTGTTGGCACAGGGAAATCAGGTTCTACAGTGCGTGTATCAAGCCACAATTTTTCAAGTCGCTGAATGGTTTTGGAATGGTTTTCTGCAAGATTATTTTCCTCGTTCGGATCGGCTTCCAGATCGTAGAGTTCCCACGGTGAGGGTCCGTTCTTGCTTTTCAGCCCACGGCGCAGAGCCTTCCACTTACCGTCACGGATGGCAATGATACCGCCGTAGCCATTGAACTCCCAGATCATCGGCTCATGACGCTTAGGCAGATCCCCACCTTCAAGAACAGGAACCAGTGACACACCATCGGTTTTTTCCTGGGTAATATCCACCTGAGCAATCTGGGCGAGCGTAGGAAACCAATCTGGAAAATAGCTTGCTGCATTCGTTGTGCTGCCAGGCTTCACCTTGTCTGGCCACCTCACAATAGTCGGCACGCGGATGCCACCCTCGTAGCAACTTCCCTTGAGCCCGCGCAGGCCACCCGCAGAATTAAAAAAGCCGGTATCCACACCACCAACGTCATGGGTCGGGCCGTTGTCTGAGGTAAAGATGACGATCGTATTTTCTTCAAGACCATGCTTCTTCAGCCGTGCAAGAACCGCACCGACGTGCTCATCGAGGTCGGAGATCATCGCGGCGTATCCGGCTCGTGGACGCGGGTGGGGAATATAGCCGCGGTTCCCACGGTAAGGTTCCTTGTCCCATTCCTTCGGGTACTTGTCCACCCACTCCTGTGGTGGATGCATGGAAACATGGGGCTCGACGAAGGGGAGGTAGAGAAAAAACGGCTTGTCTTTATTCGCGTCGATAAACTTCAAGCTCTCACCCAGGATCAGATCGGGTGCGTAATTCTCGTCACGATAATCGTCTGCTTTCACTTCACCCTCGAGTTTTTTGCTATGCCCCTTGATTGGGTTTTTGTTGATCTGAATTTTTTCCCCATCGCTATCGAGATACGGCGGATAGAAGCTGTGTGCATTGCGCTGGCAAATGTAGCCGAAGTAACGGTCAAATCCCTGCTTGTTGGGATCGCCGGTAGAACCAGCAGGTCCGAGACCCCATTTTCCGAACGCGCCCGTAGCGTATCCCGCTTTCTTAAGAACCTCAGCAATCGTCACTACATCCTCAGTAATCGGCCATTGCGCAGGAAATTGCTTCCCATTTCCCGAGTCACGGTTGCCCCGGATCTCGGAATGAGCGAGGTGCTTACCGGTCATCAGCACACAACGTGCAGGCGCACAAACGGGCGCCCCGGTGTAGTGCTGCGTGAATTTCATGCCTTCCTTTGCCAGGTGATCAAGAACAGGCGTATTGATCTTTTCCTGCCCATAGCATCCCAATTCTCCGTACCCTAGATCGTCGGCAAGGATGAACACAATGTTTGGAGGATTTGCTTCACAAGTAAGAGCCAATAAAAGTGAGACAAGGAGAGATAGATACTTCATAAACGCTGATATATTTTATCCAAAACGATGCTATTAGAGACGACCGTCAGAGGCAAACGAGTAATATGCATGATCGCGATCATCTGCAGGCCGTCCGATGATTACGTGGTCAATGAAGCGTATCCGCAGCAATCCGGATGCCTCCGAAAGATTGCGGGTTAAACTGATGTCCTGCTTGCTTGGGCTCGGATCACCTGACGGATGGTTATGAACCAGCACAAAAGCAGATGCCCGGTTTATGAGCACATGGTGTAGCACATCACGCGGTTCGCAGAGGGCTGTGTTTGCATTGCCCACGCTGAGTTCGATCGTACGGACACCACGCAATTTACTGTCTAATAATATGATCAGCACATGTTCCTTTCGCTCGTGCGCCAGTCTGGGTGCCACTGCATCGTAGATGGCATCCGGACTATTCATCGGGGCGCGCCGCATCTTTTCGTTTGCCGTGCGTGCACCAAGTTCAAATGCAGCGAGCAGCTGGGCAGCCTTTGCAGGACCTAAGCCATGCTCCATCGAGAGTTCCTTGACGGTCAACCCACCAAGCTCGGTCAGGCTGCCGTGCTTTTTGAGTAATTTTCTACCTACCTCAATCGCACTTTTCCCCCTAACTCCAACTCGCAGAAATATGGCGAGCAACTCTGCGTCACTGACCGATGACGCCCCCAGCCGCGCGAATCGCTCACGTGGCCGTTCGTTTTTTGGCAGGTCGGGGATCTTTGCCATGATGCTGGTTAGTCAGAAAGCTTGATCATGGCTGATGCCAATGCGGCGATGCCCTCCTTACGTCCTACGAAGCCCATGGTCTCGTTTGTGGTCGCCTTAATGCCCACTTGTCCGGGCGTGATCCCAAGAGCCGCAGCAATGTTCGTTTTCATCGCCTCAGCATGGGGAAGAACTTTTGGAGCCTCCGCGATCATGGTCGAATCGATATTCTGAATCACGGCACCCCGCTCGTCGCCAAGCTCACGACACTTTTCCAGAATCTTGAGTGAGGAAATACCTTCAATACGATCGTCTTCGGGGGGAAAATAATGACCAATATCCGGCAATCCGAGACAACCTAACAACGCATCTGCAATTGCGTGGCTAAGCACATCCGCATCCGAGTGCCCTGAGAGTCCATGGCTGTGTGGGATTTCCACACCGCCCAGAATCAATGGGCGGCCTTCGGCAAATTGGTGAACATCGTATCCTATTCCGGTGCGGTACATGGTAATGAATAATTGAACGTTGAGTCTGAGATATCAAAAAAGGCTACCCCGACATGTTGGGGTAGCCTTGGTTAAAATGGACCTCAGGGCAATCCCTGAATTACTCAGCTTTTTCCTTCTTGGTTGGATTGGGTTGTGCAGGAACACGGACTGGAGGCGTAGTAGCACTTGCTCTTGGACGGGTTGGTGGACCCGGCTGAATCAATGGTGGTGCAGGGGGTGTTGCTGGAGCCGACTTGATGTCAACCAGCTCGATTTCGAAAATCAACACACTGTTAGGGCCTCCTGGTCCTCTTGGTGATGCACCGTAACCCAGCGCGGAAGGAATGAAAATTTTCCACTTGGCTCCGACTGGCATCATTTTAAGCGCCTCGGCAAAACCGGGAACCACCTGGAGGGTGAATTCAGCAGGCTTACCATCCGGCTGGTGCTTGATGGAGCTATCAAACTCCTCGCCGTCAATGAGAGAACCTTTGTAGTGCAGGATGAATTTCGTGCCGCTGTCTTGGGCTCCTCCTGCAGGCGCAACATATTTTCTGTCGCCGCCTTTTTTAATCACCTCGTACTGTAGACCACTGGAGGTTGTTTTCACGCCTTCGCGTTTGGCATTTTTCTCAAGGAAAGCTTTGTTATCTTCCAGCTTTTTCGCGGCACGTTGCTCGGCACGCTCTCTGGCAAGACCTTGGAGCACCTGCATTGCTGCACGCATTTTTTCTTCCGGAATTGATGGCTTCTCGCCTTTCAGTCCAGCCATCAGGCCTTTCATCAGCTCCTCGGTATTGAATTCTTTTTCTCCGAAACCTGCTCCATGCAGGCCTTGGCCCTGCTGGTGACCAAGAACGTATGAGCCAATTGCGAAGGCCTCTTTCTCTGACATTTTGGGAGCCGCTGGCTGCGTCGGGGGTGCTGCTGGAGCCGGTGCCTGTGCGCAGACCTGACCAGCACAAATAATCCCTGCCAAGGCGAGGGTGATGGACGTGTATTTTGTTTTCATAAATGGTGATGAACTAGTGATGGGCGCACAAGCTAGAGGCGTATTCCTAGGCTGTCGAGCGGTTTATCCTGAGATCAAGCATATTTGGAGTTGGGAATTTGCCGTTTCAAACCTAGAATTTCCCCATGCCCAAGATTTTATTGGTGGAGGATGAGACATCGATTGCGGAAAACCTGATCTATGCACTGGAAACGGAGCACTTCGAGGTGCTTCACGCGACCACAGCCGGAGAAGCCCTCGAAAGCTTGGATGAATCATTTCACCTCGCCATCCTCGACGTCGGATTGCCGGACATGTCAGGCTTCGATCTTTGCACGGAAATCAGGAAATCGTCCACCCTTCCTGTGCTGTTTCTTACTGCCAGAGATTCTGAGGTTGACCGGATTCTCGGGCTTGAGCTTGGCGGCGATGATTACGTCACCAAGCCATTCAGCCCACGTGAGGTTGCTGCCCGGGTGCGTGCCATCCTACGACGCGCATCGTCTAGCCAACGCACCCAACAAGCCGTCACCCCGTCGGATCCGCTGTATCACGATGAGGATGCAATGACCATTTCCAGCCACGGCCAAACACTCGTCCTCACCGCGCACGAGTACAAACTGCTCGCCGCCCTGATGACCCAACCAGGACGTATTTTCACTCGCGAGCAGTTATTGGAAAAAGCATGGGAAGATCCTGGCTCCGCGATGGATCGAACTATCGATGCCCACATCAAGTCACTGCGCGCCAAACTCCGCGCCTGTACGCCGGACGGAAGCGACCCCATCGAGACCAGACGTGGGCTTGGATACACCTTGAACTGTGATTAACCGACGATGCGATTAACCAGGGTCACTTTGTTTTTTCTCGCGCTGATCATTGCGTTCGGGTTCTACCGCATGTTTGATTTTTTGTTGGATGATGTGGATGCCCAGACATTTCAAGCGACCGAGGAAGTCATGGTGGATACCGCGCACGTGATGGCGGGTATGATTGAGAGCGAGCTCAAGGAGGATAACAAGCCGGACGCGCAGATGCTCAGGTCAGCATTCAGCAATGCACAGGCACACACGCTGAAGGCAACCATCCACAAACACACCAAGACGAGCATCGGGCTGAACGCCTACTTAACTGACTCAGAGGGAATCGTGCTGTTCGACTCCGACAACGGTCGCCGCGAAGGGCAAGATCTGTCACGCCACAACGATGTCTTCCGCACCCTCAATGGAAAGTACGGTGCTCGTTCATCGCGTGAGGATGAAAGCGAGCCCAACAGCTCCATTCTCTATGTCGCTGCACCTGTAAAATCAGGTGATAAAATCGTTGCGGTCATCACAGTTTACAAACCTCAGGCGGACGTGCTGAAATTTATCACTGACCGCCGCCGAGACATTCTCACTGCTACCGTCTTCATCGGTGGGGGCGTCATTCTGCTCACCGGAGCGGTCTTTATCTGGCTGTTCCAACCCGTTGGGCGACTTACCAGTTATGCCCACTCGATTAGTCGGGGTGAGCGCTTGCCGATGCCATCGCTCGGGAGAGGCAAAGAGGTCAACACCCTCGGCAAAGCACTGCATGACATGCGCGAGACGCTCGAGGGCCGCCGGTATGTCGAGAATTACGTCTCCACATTGACCCACGAGTTGAAGAGTCCGCTGGCTGCAATCAAAGGGGCCGCGGAACTGTTAGAAGAAGACTTACCTGCGGAAAAACGTCAACGTTTCCTCGCTAACATCCGGCGTGAAACCGCGAGGAGCGAGATCCTTGTAAGGGATCTGCTGCGCCTCGCCGAGCTGGAGCGCCAGCCACACCTTGAGCACAAGCGTCCTATCAATCTGACTAACCTTTGCCATGAGATCGCAGATGAGGTCGGCCCCCGACTTGCAGATAAAAACCTGACTCTAAAGTGTGAGGCGCACGAAGACATCAACATCACGGGCGACGCCATGGTGCTTCGCCTCGCACTGATCAACTTGCTCGACAACGCCATCGGATTCTCACCCGACGGTGAACCGGTCTTCTTAAAGCTGAAAAAGATCGACGGCCATGCCGAAGTCACCATCACAGACAGCGGACCCGGTCTGCCGGATTACGCTGAGCAGCGTGCATTCGAGCACTTCTACTCGTTACCTCGCCCTGGCTCCGATCTAAAAGGCACCGGGCTCGGTTTGCCGCTTGTGCGTGAGGCGGTGAAACTGCACGACGGTGAAGTCACCTTGCGTAACCACCCCGATGGCGGCTGTGTGGCGACGATCCGTATACCGGTTTCAGGAGCATAGCCTCTGTTTGATCCAGGACCTCATGGCATCAGGAGACATCACCTCGGGATTGCCAAACTCTGCTTCTCCGGCATTTTCCAGTTCCGCGGGCAAATGATCGATCAGCTTTTCCAAGTCTTGATAACCTGATATCTCCTGCCGGAGAACATCCCCCATGGCCCGCGCATTACCTTCGCTGAATCCATACCGGCGAATTTGTTTTTCCAGACCAAACAGCAAGGTCTCCCAAGTTGTCATCGGCCCCTGTGTGATGGAAGCCGACTCAGCAGCGGAGTCAATAAACGCAAAGGGCACCTGCTCGATTGCCGCCCCTTGTTTCAGCGCCGCAAGAATCCAATCGGTATCAAAAGAAAAATCATAGACTGTCGGCTCGCTGATGATTTTTTCTAACAAATGTATCTCATAGAGCTTGAATGCTGCCTGGGTATCGAGGATGCCTTTTGAAAAAATCACCTGACCGATCATTCGCTGCATGTGGCGCAGCACCTTGATACCGATCCCCCACCGCGCACCTTCTTTGACAAGGACCGACTCTGGATGTTTTCGGTTCCCCAACACCACTGGGGTGCCGTTTTCGACAAATGGCTGCAGTACCAACCCGAGCTGGCCGAGATGCACCGAGTTATCGGCATCTGTGTAAACCACTGCATCCATGCCATCCTTGGATGCCTGCATCGCACCCAGAATGATCGCCCCTGCCTTTCTCGAGTCATCCGCGTTTGCGAGCTCACGCAGAGGTCCTGATTCTGCAGGCAGAGCCTCAGCGAGCGAATGAACCGACACATGGTTTCCAAGCTCGTGCTGTTGAGCGATTTCCTGTGCGAGCTGACCACTGCCGTGCGGACAGCCATCATCAACCGCATATAAGTGCCAATCCACACCAGTATCGCGGCATGCCCACTCAAGTTGCTGCATCTTGGTGACCAGTGAATTTTCACCGTGAGGATTGTCATCACTCTTCGGTTTGAGGCGGTTCTGTTCTCCCCACATGGCAAAAATCACACCGATACGTAGTCGCACATCATTTCCTGTGAGCCACTGTCTGGAACGCGCCAAAAGCATTGCCATCCGCGCCTCCAAGGGGGTGTCAGCCGTAAGCCTGGTTGGCACTCCGTCTGCAATCATCCTCTCTGCGTGCCGGATCACGCTTTGCTGATGTTCAGGATCTGTCAGATCAAAATCATCCCTTGTATTGGCTATCCACGAGTCGTCCATTGCCGGAAGAATAGATACCAGGGAGCCCATACGGCAAGCATCACTGAAAATAGGGCAAAAAAATGCTCTAATTTGCGTAATTTGACTGAATAGTAACTGCACATCATCGTCTTATGCATGGCGGAATGAAATCCCCGCTGGCATTCATCATCAATCTATACTACCGTTACCCGCTATGAAAACCTCAGTTATCTTCCTTGCCGCTACCATTTCACTGGTAAGTTCTGCCATTGCGGCTCCTAAGAAGTCCCTGCTCAACAATGACCCGGACGTCATTTACCTGGAAGAGCATATCGACCGCTCCATCACCTTACTCGTGGTCAAGCCCACCACCGTCTATGCCACCAAAAAAGGCAAAAGCAGCCGACGCCTCGGCGCATTCAAGGCAAACACCAAGGTAGAACTCATCGCCATGACCGATAAGGCCTACCGTGTAAAAGGCCAGGCAAGCCATGCAGGTGTCACCGGCTGGGTGAACCCAAACCACCTCGCATCCAAGGACAAGGACTTCATCAGCAACCTGAAAAAACTCTACGAACGCCAGTTGATTGTCAGAGAGCTGATCGCCAACAAGGAGGTTGCCATCGGTATGACTCTCGATGAAGTCCGCTCTTCACTCGGCGATCCCACAGAAACCGAAATCGAACAAACCCGTGACGGCCAGTCCGGAAAATGGGATTACGTGATTACTGAGGAACTCAAACACTACCGCACCGTGGTCGATCCTCACACGGGCAATCTTTACCGCCAGCTGTCCCACGTCACCGTGGAGGAGCGCGCACGCACGACCATCAAATTCAAAGACAATCTAGTCACTTCGCTCAC
>JARFPV010000369.1 GCA_029288115.1 Akkermansiaceae bacterium
GCCATGGCCTGGTCAAATCCAGTGTGTTTCCCGTGCCTGCCCGCGGCACCTGCCGTGTCCGGCTCGTTTATGAAGAGGTGCTGGAAATCGACGGAGATCGCATCGACTACAGCCTGCCCCGTACCGAGTCGCCACAATACAAGGTTCCGTGGAGCGTTGCCATCGACTGGTCGATCAAGGAGGGTCTCGCAGCCGTCTACTCACCAAGCCACCATATGACCGAAGAGCGCGCTGGCAGCAAACGCATCAAGCTCACCAATGCGGGGAAGATGCAGCCCGGATCATTGCTGCTGTCTGCCACTCGTAGAAAACCCGATAATGCCACCGCATCCGTCATGGCATATCCTGACGCCCGGCTCGGCAAGGACAGTGGCTACTTTCTGCTGCTGCTCTCACCACCCGAGCTGAAGGAAAAGAAATCCGTCAAACGCGAAGTCAGCGTGGTGATCGATAAGTCCGGCAGCATGGCAGGTGAGAAAATCGAACAAGCTCTGAAAGCCGCGACCCAGATCATTGAGGGACTCGAAGACGGCGAAGCCTTTAATATCATTGTCTATAATGAGGCGATCGAGTCGTTTTCTAACAAGCCCGTCATCAAAAACCGTGCCAACACCCTCGCCGCGCGAAAGTACCTTTCCGGCATCCGGGTCAGTGGCGGCACCAATATCCACGACGCGTTGCAGACTGCCGTGGCGCAGAAACCCACCGATGGGATGCTGCCCATCGTGCTGTTCCTTACCGACGGCATGCCGACCATTGGCCAGACCAATGAGAAAAAAATCCGCGAAACCATTTCGTCTAACAACAAGAGCAAACGGCGCATTTTTACCTTCGGAGTGGGCATCGATGTGAACACACCGCTGCTATCGCGTTTGGCGGATGATTCACGTGCCCGCGCCACCTACGTATTGCCCAAGGAGAATGTCGAGTTGAAGGTTGCCAGCGTATTCCGCCGCCTGTCCGGCCCCGTCCTCGGTGAGCCGGTTCTCACCTCCGTGGATGAAAAGGGAAACAAATCACCCGCCGATGTCAGTGATGTCCTTCCCGGCCGACTCCCCGACATGTTTGCTGGTGAGCAGATTGTTGTCCTCGGCCGTTACCATGGTAAAAAACAACTACGTTTCAAGCTCGATGGAAAAGGCATCCAGGGAGAACGGAAATTCCGTTTCACCCTGCCTCTTAAGAAAGCGCGCCACGGCAATGCCCATGTGCCGCGCCTCTGGGCAACACGCAAGATCGCCCTACTCACCGAGGCACTGCGCGACTTGGGCGCCGAGTCATCGGCCAAAGTCAATATGTCTGATCCCAAGGTCAAGGAACTGGTCGATGAGATCGTCCGGCTGTCCACCGAGTATGGTGTGCTCACCGAATACACCGCATTTCTCGCTCGGGACGGGATGATTTTTGCCCAGGACATGCACCGCCGCGCCGTCAGCCGCGCCAGTGTCGAGATCGAACAAAAAGCCGTGCAGAAACGCAGCGGTCAAGCCTCCGTGAACCAAGACTGGAACATCGGAAAGTCGAAAGGCGCCGCCCAGGTGAACCGCGGCAACTACTACCTCAACGACAAACTGGAAACGGCTAAAGTCGACCAGGTTTGCCAGGTTGCCGACAAGGCATTCTATCGCAAAGGCAACGAGTGGGTGGACGCCGGACTCGCTGGCAAGGGCAAGGACGCTGAGCAAGCGACTTCAGTCAAAGTCACCAGCCCGGAATTCAAGAACATCGTCGATCAGCTTATCAAGGAGAACCGTCAAAGCTGCCTCGCTCTCGGCTCTAACATCCGTGTCGTCGTCAACGGCAAGAACTACCTCATTACCGCCAAGTAGGGCCCCGACTTGTCGGGGCCAGCAACCCAGAAAACGATCAACCCAACTAAAAACAAAAAGATGAAAACGAAACAGACCATCGCAGCCGCCATCGCCATGGCAGCCCTCGCACTCCAGTCAGCCATGGCTGACAAACCCGAAGCCAAGAAGCCTGAACAAGCCAAGGTTCAGATTGCTATCTTGTTAGATACCAGCGGCAGTATGTCCGGCCTGATCGAGCAGACCAAGACCCAGCTCTGGAAAATTGTGAACACCTTCATCGGTGCCAAGCAAAACGGCCAGGTGCCATTTGTTGAGGTCGCCCTCTACGAATATGGGAAATCCTCATTGAGCAAGGAAGAGCACTGGATCCGCCAGATCCAGCCACTCACGCGTGATCTTGATGAGATCAGCAAGCAGCTGTTTGCCCTGCGCACAAACGGCGGTAGCGAATACTGCGGTGCCGTCATTCAGCGAGCCACCCAGGACCTG
>JARFPV010000167.1 GCA_029288115.1 Akkermansiaceae bacterium
GTTCACGGGAATAGAATTGTTATAGCCCATGAAACAATGCAGATAAACGGAAGTTGCGACATTTTCTCCTGAAATAGCATGCTTGCAAGGTGATTCTTATCTGTCGTGACTCCCACATTCGGGGCTTTCCATAGCTCCCGCGATTTGTTACCCCAGTTACAAGCCCATGGGAAAAAAGACTGAAGAAAAAAAACCGGAGCCAAAGAAAAAAGGTGGCTGCATCAAGAAACTCGCGGTCCTCTTGCTCCTGACCATTCTAGCCTATCTGGGCGTCCACATCTGGTTCTTGTGGCAGCCTGCCGGGAAACCCGACAACATAAGCAGGTCAGTCATCGATGCCAATGTAGCAGGCGTGCGTGTGTTTCCCGCACTCAAGGAATACCCGATGGATCACATTGCCGGTCGCGCCGAAATTCTCGATGGGAAGTCGATTGATCCTCCCATGCTGAAGATCAGACTGGAAACTGCCGTAGAGAGGAACTACCCGATCACATTCCGCGAAGAGGAAATCAACGCCTGGCTCAGTAAACGGATTGAGTTAAAGCAGGGTGGTTTAGTTGCGCCCTTTGTAAAGGCACGTGGAGTTTGGGTGGACTTCAAGAAGGATCAGATTGAGATTATCATTGAGCGGGAAATTCAAGGGCGCACTCATGTGACGTCGATGTTCCTGCACTTTGTGCGCAGCAAAAAGGGTTACAGTATTCGGCGCGATACTTCCCACATCGGTCAAGTCAGGGCCCCCGGTGGGTTCGCACGGCTTATTATGGGAGCCTTCGAAAACCTAGCCGACGAACTTTCCGAGGAGATGAAACCCTATAAGGAGAATAAAATCCGCGACGTCCACGTGGAGGAGGGTAAAATTACTCTCGATCCGCGCAAGCCCGGGGAGAGGTTATGATCGGCACTCGAGACAGGCTGATGCCAATGGCGGGTCTTTGTCTCGTGCTAACGGGGTCTGTTGTAGCTCAGGATCTGGCACCTGAGGAACCTAACACACCTATACCTCCTCCTCCTTCCATTGAGCCTACAATTCCGGCAGTTCCACCAAAACAAGGAACTACCAAGTTCGGCAATATAACCGTTGTTGGTAGTGACCAGCAGACGCGTGGTGGCATTGCATCAATGGCGCGTGGTATTTTTACCGAACTAAAAGCATTGTGTAATGAGAAGGATAGAAAGATGAGAATCCCACTCATCATCCGGCTTTACGGAGCCCAGGGTGATGCCGAGCAAAAACGCAGTATTGCGAGCGATATCGTGCAAATCCAAGGGCAGTACCAACTCAATATCCATATCCATCTAGCGCGTGGAGTTGACCGAGAAAAGCTGCGATACCATGTCATGGAAATGTTGCTCTATGAGCGAGGCCTTGGAAATGGGCAGGTAGTCGAGGAAGGAGAACGCGTTCTGGTGAAGCCGTGGCTGATAGTCGGATTGTTGGAAACACTCGATTTGCGAGCAAACAGGGGCAACCGTCGACTCTATCAGGCGAAAATCCCGTATTTTGAAATTCTGACATTACAAAACGTGTTCGATGCCTCTGAGCAAGAGTGGCGGGCCTTTTCCGGGCGTAAACCCATCGCGTTTCGTGCGATTTCAGGAGCTATGATAAGCTCTTTGGTTAGACAGCCGAAAGGAAGACCGAGCATGGCATCCTATCTTGCCGACTTCGCCACGTTCAAGGGGGAGTCGGAAAACCTCATGCGCAAACATTTTCCTGCCATGAACAAGTCACGTAATAGCCTGGAGAAGTGGGTGAGTCTGGAAATGCTCGAATTAGGCACGGCTCGTGTCAGTGAGGTATTTTCCATTCTCGAAACAGAAAAACGGCTCAGTAGTATTTTGCAACTCCGATACCGCGATGAAGAGAATGTTGCCAAAACGGTTGCTATCGAAGGTTACGCAGAAGTCATTAATCTGAAAGACATTGGCAAGCGCGTTGAGGCCGTAGCAGGCGCACGCTCAGAGATCGAGCGCCTTAGCTATCGATGTTTTCCTACATATCGACCATTGTTAGGCGAGTATGAGATGATTCTTCGCGATATTGTGAAGGGGAAAGGTAAGGAGCTTTCCACTCGTTTGAAGAATTTGGAAGCAGTCAGGCAGGAAAAACAAAAAGCAGCCAAGCGCTTACGCGATTATCTCGACTGGTACTATATCACGCAGTCAGATCAGGTGACTGGTAGTTTCCTTCAGTATCGAGAACTCAGTAACAAGCTGGAGAAAGAATCCCAACGGCCCAAGGAAAATGATTCCACAGAAAATTACCTCGACCGCATTCAGCGGATTTATGGCTCGGGTGAGAAGAGGTGATTGTTTCTAAACTTAGAACGTTCCGTTCAGTTTCCTGCCTACCCAGAACAATCCTAACAAAATGATCAGAACGGCGGCGGTGATCCAGTGGGACCAGAGTGG
>JARFPV010000173.1 GCA_029288115.1 Akkermansiaceae bacterium
GAGTAACAGCATCCTCCCAAAGCGATCCGTCAGCAAATACGCCGCCGCTGCAGGGGTAATCAGCATCGCGGAAACCAGCACTACACCCACCGCCTGCAGCGCCACCACCACCGCAAAGGTGAGCAGAAAATAAAACACCGCATTGAGCAGTTTCACCGGATAACCAAGACCACGGGAAAAACCCTCGTCAAAACTAATGACCAGCAGAGGCCGCTTGAGTAAAAACACCATCGCCGCAAGCAGCAGCGTGGTCAGCAGCATCATGCGTAGATCGCTCGAGTTGATTGAACCCACATTACCGAACAGAAAATTCATCACACCCACTGTGTCCTGCTGATTGCGCGTCTGCCACATGATGCCAAAGGCAAAAAACGTCGCCAACACGATACCCAATGCCGCGTCCGATTTCAGTCGAGTCGTCGCCATCATCGCACGCACAATCCCAGCACCTAACAGACCTGCCGCTGCTGCGCAGAGAAAAATAAACCACGGATTCCTGTCGGGCGAATAGATCAGCCCGGCCACCACCCCGGGAAGCACCGCATGAGAAATCGCGTCCCCCATCAAAGCCACTCGACGCAACACCACAAAGCAACCTAACAGACCACAGCCGGCACCAAGCAGCACCGCCGCCAACAACGCCTTTCCATTCCCGCTCACAGGAATCAGCACGTCCAGTATGTTTGCTAAAGTGCCCATGTCTTTTCCCCAATCAACCAATCAACCATCCGTCACATTTTCGCTGCCTTATCAGCCACCTCACTGAGAATAGTGAGCCTGCCGCCATAGGTCTTTTGCAACAGTTCGGAAGTAAACACGTCCCTAACTTCACCAAAGGCGACCAAACGCATATTGAGCAGCAACAAACGGTCAAAATACTCATCCGCTGTCTGCAAGTCATGATGCACAACCAGCACGGTTTTCCCGCGCTCACGCATTTCCTGAAGCAGGGAAACTATCGCCGCTTCTGTGGCGGCATCAACCCCGGCAAACGGCTCATCCATCAGGTAAAGATCACTGTCCTGGGCAAGAGCTCGAGCCAAGAACACACGCTGCTGCTGACCACCACTGAGGTTTCCAATCTGGCGGTTGGCATAGGGCAGCATCGAGACCTTTTCAAGTGCCTCGGATGCACGCCGTTTCTCGTCCTTCCCAGGCCGGCGAAACAGACCAAGCTTCCCATACGTCCCCATCAAGGCGACGTCCATCACGGTCACCGGAAAATCCCAGTCCACGCTCTCCCGTTGCGGCACGTAACCAACACGGTGAAGGTTTTCGTTCAGAGGCTTACCAAAGACCTTTACCCATCCACCAGACGAGGGCACCACACCCATAATCGACTTAATAAGCGTCGACTTACCCGCACCATTCGGCCCAACAATACCCACCAGACTCCCCTGCGGCACCGCAACGTCAATGCCGTAAAGCACCGGACGCTTGTGATAGGTTACCGTGAGGTCGTGGGTTTCCAGGGCGATGGACTGGTCATCGTTCATAGGTTAGAATTTTACGGTAAAGCCGGTAAAGGTATTGATGTCCTCAGCGGCATCGTTCAGACCGATAACCACCCCAGCATCCCATTGGAATTGATCTGTGAATGCCCAAGTGACCCCACCGCTGGCATATGCCTCATACGGGTGGTCACCAGCAATACCGAGGTATTCAATATAGATTCCGAGCTTGTCCGTGACATCGAATCCTAACACCGCTGTGTGTAGAAAATCAACATCGAAGTCGCCATCCACGTCATCCCAGACACGCGCAACCTCCGCCTGGAAACCGAGCCCAACTCCATCACAAATTTCCGTCGCCCATGGAAAGATGATACCGCCTTCCCACTTATCGTTACTCACATCCGTGCCACTGGGAATTTTGACATAGGGGAAAACCGCGAACGCCGTCCGACCCTCGTCATTCCCCCACATGTTCCATTTCAAACGCAACGTGATGTCGCTGAATCCTTCCGCCACGCTACGCATGCCACCGCCGCGCTCGGTCTCGCGCATGTATGGCGAGAAAATAAGCTGCAAGTCCATCCGATCATTCAGACCATACTTGATATTTGTCTCACCCCATGTCCATGACTCGGCGGTCATGCCGCCACTGCGGTCACGGGCATAACCTAACAAAGTTGTCTCAATCTGGAAATGCCCCGCGTCCACGGTGCGTGGGCTTTCGGTGGCATCCGGGCGATCAGCCTCGAGGTCACGCAACTCTTCTTCAGCTGCACCAACGGATCCGGCAGCAAAAAATGCCACCACTATCATGCGTATTGTTGTTTTCATCGTCATTATCAATTCTCCATTATCCATTACTTCAGTCCATCCACAATGGTGTTGACGTTATGCTTCATCATCCCAACGTAGGTTCCCTTGTCGTAGGTCTCACCATGCAGGGTGACGGTAT
>JARFPV010000192.1 GCA_029288115.1 Akkermansiaceae bacterium
GGATTGCCGTCGCTCCGCTCAGGCTGTGCCGGTTTGCAGAAATGCTCCTTCCTCCTTCGCCGAGGCTACGGCGGACAAGCCGCATTTCTGATGTGATAGAGTGCCGCGATGCGCGGCACACCGTTCCGGTGTCATGCACTCGAACTGCGTTCGAACCCTCCCCTAAAAAGCCACCACCCCGACTCAGATTGACTGAGCCGGGGTGGTGGCGGACCGGGAGGGATTCGAACCCTCGATACCCTTTTGGAGTATACTCCCTTAGCAGGGGAGCGCTTTCGACCACTCAGCCACCGGTCCTTGGTGGGGTCGTTGTGGACGACGGGCGTAGTTGGAACATATCGTTGAGGGTTCGTCAAGAGGGATGCACTATTATCTAGTGGAATTTTCCATTTATTGAGGAAAGTGCATGTCACAAATCTCAGCTGGTGCTGAGATTTGCAAATTGTCATGCTACCCGACCCCGCTAGTGTGGATGTATGCATCAGAACAAGTATAGGAAAACCCGCATCATCTGTACTCTGGGCCCGGCAACGGATTCGGATGAAATGCTTGAGAAGCTGATTCTCGCCGGGGCGGATGTTTTTCGGCTCAACATGAGCCATGCGAAACACGATTGGGTGAGGGACATCTGTCCGCGTATCCGCAAAATTTCCAAACGCCTTGATAAGAATACGGGGATCTTATGTGATCTTCAGGGGCCATCGATCAGGACCGGTGATGTGGATGGCGATCTTGTGCTGAACGTGGGAGATACGGTGGAGTTTAGAAAGAAGAACGCCGAGGCCAGTGTGGAGCTATCTACCACAGTGAATTATGAGGGGCTGATGGCGGATGTGTCGGTGGGTGATCGGCTGATTGTGGACAACGGTAACCTGCTCATGCAGGTCAAAGAGACCCTGGGAGATCGCATTCTTTGCGAGGCCAGGACTCAGGGCACAATGGGAAGCCGCAGACACATCAACTTGCCTGGAGTAAGGCTCAATTTGCCGGCGCTTACGCGTAAAGACCATCAGGATCTCGCTGTCGCGTGTGACAGCGGTGTGGATTTTATTGCCGGGTCATTTGTTCGTGATGCCGATCATGTGAGGGAACTCAGAGCTGCAATGGACGAGCGTGGGGGAAATGCTCACATTATCGCCAAAATCGAAGATCAGGAGGCAGTGAGAAATATTGACGGGATCATAGCGGAAGCAAATCTGATCATGGTGGCGCGTGGTGATCTCGGTATTGAGGTGAATATCGAAGAGCTTCCCATCATCCAGCGCAAGATCGTGAAACGGTGCATGGAACTGGGGACACGTGTCATCGTGGCTACACACATGCTCGAGTCCATGTTGACGAATCCTTTACCGACCCGTGCAGAGGTGACGGATGTATCCAATGCCGTGTTTGAGGAGGCTGACGCGGTGATGCTTAGTGGTGAGACCAGTGTGGGTAAATATCCGACAGAGTGTGTGGAAATTCTCGACCGAATCGCACGCCGCATCGAACGCAGTGGTGGTCTGGGTTATGGTAAGGAAGCAAAACTAACCACCGAGCGGCAGAAAACCGTGCGCTCGGCCATTATGCTTGCCGACTCGATCGCCGATGCCCGAATCGTGGTGTTTACCCGCCGTGGAAACATGCCAGTGCAGACGGCATTGCTGAGGCCCCACTCGAGTATCCACGCATTTGCGCCTGATGATGCAACCTGCCGTAAGGTCAAGCTCGCACGTGGTGTGATTGCCAGGCAGGTGAGCTTTGATGGTGGTCCCGACGCGGTGCTTAAGAGGTCGATCGAGATGCTGATCAGTGAGAAAGTCGTCGAGGAAGGAACGCCGTTGGTGGTGATATCTGATATGGTGCAAGAGGGTAGGGTGGTTGATTCCGTCTTGCTCATACACGCTTAAGCTATGTGCGCAATGAGTCAGTCTAAACCGGGTGGTCGTGCTGGGAAATGGTTCCTGAGCCTGATAGCTGTCAGTATCATGGCGATGGGTATTCTGTTTGGTTGGTTGCTGCTGCGGAGCTACCAGAATGCGGCAGCGACGCGTGATTGGAGCCAGCAACAAGCTGTGATATTGCGCTCGGCCGTGGAACAACGTCAGTTCAAAGGATCCCCAATCGAATACCGACTCAAACTACTCTACGGATATGACTTTCAAGGCATGAGTTACACGTCTGAAAAGCTGTCGCCACGAGGCACGAAGTGGAGTAAGAACGAAGAGGTGGTCACGGAGCTTGCTGCAAAATACCCGGCGGATTCGTCGCATACAGCTTGGGTAAATCCGGAATCTCCAGCTGATGCCATTCTGGAACATGATACCAAAGCGGCGGGTTATACACTCTGGTTTCCAATCCTGTTCATCGTGGCTGGTGGAGGCATGCTATGGGGCGTGTTCCGGCCCCGAAAGCTGCCCCTCGATAGCTGTTCACCGCCTACTCCCTGACCTCTTGAG
>JARFPV010000217.1 GCA_029288115.1 Akkermansiaceae bacterium
GTCCGGGGTGCTGACCTTCACACGAAAGCCTCCATTTCCCCTCTGCACCCCCACACACGCAGACGCTAGCAGACACGACATCGTGGGCTCAGCCTGGACCAGCTCCTTGGCAAGCTCATCAAACACGGATGGTTCTTGCGCAAGCACGTAAACACCACCCATTTTTTCCGGCCCGTCGAGATTCAGGCGATGGCGCATCTCACGTTCAATCTCGGCGGGCAATCCTGCATTCGCCACCACGGGCGGCTGGGACACATCAGGGAGATACAATCCGCAAAAAGTATGCACAAATGCCCGGGCTCCCATACCACCCAGGCTGTCGGACATTTCCACCAACACAACCTCGCTACCCATACGAGCTGCAGCAAGTGCGGCACACAGCCCCGCGCTGCCACCACCAATCACAACCACGTCTGCCCGTTGATCACTACTCACCGCCATTGCGCTTAGTTTCCACTAGCTTGGCGATGGCTTGCAAGGTCTTAAAGTGTTCCTTGGCAAGATCCTGAGGCTCGATATGCACACCTAGCTCCTGCTCAAGAACGAGAATCAGCTGCATCAGAGCCATCGAGTCCAGTCCTTGTTGGTATAAATCACCATCGCTCGGGAAGCCGTCAGGCAGCGGCAACAAGCGCTCACTGATCAGCACGCGGAGCTTCTCCACGGCGGCGGCTTGTGCTTCGGAATCAGACATGGTGGCAGGAGTCAGATCAATGAAGAAAAACGGAACCATCACAAGGATGGCTCCGTTTTTCTGAATGGTCGGGACTACAGGATTCGAACCTGCGACCTCTTCACCCCCAGCGAAGCGCGCTACCAAACTGCGCCAAGTCCCGGTTATATTTTCCGCCTGCAGACAGACGGGGGCGCAATTAAGCCCATCACTTCAGAGTTGGCAAGTACGGATTTTCGTGGCATTTCCTTCCCTCCCATGAAACCTGTCAAGATTGCCGTCATCGGAGCCAGCGGCTACACCGGGCTGGAACTACTCCGGCTTTTGCTCACCCATCCGCATGCGGAGCTGGTCTGTGTGACCTCACGCCAGAATGCCGGACGCAGCATCGGTGAGCTGTTTCCACGCTTCTCAGGTGCCGAGGCTGCGGGGTTAAAATTCATTGACCCAGATGCTGACCAGGTTGCCGCGACAGGTGCAGAGGTTGCCTTTCTGGCCCTGCCCCATGGCGTTGCGGCAGGTTATGCATCGAGCTTGTTAGAAAAAGGGCTGCGTATCGTCGACCTGAGTGCAGATTTCCGGCTCGATGACCCGGTTGTATATGAGGAGTTTTACGACGCCGCACACCCGGCCCCCGAGCTGCTTAAAGAAGCAGTTTACGGTCTTCCAGAGGTAAGGCGGGATGAAATCAAGAACGCGAGACTTGTTGCCGCACCGGGATGTTATCCTACCAGCATCAGTCTACCACTCATTCCGCTGCTGCGCGAAAAGCTGATTGATCCAGCGAGCATCGTCACCTGCTCCATGTCAGGTGTCAGTGGTGCAGGCCGCAAGGCTGACCTGTCACTGATTTTTTGTGAATGCAATGAAAGCGTGCGTGCTTATGGGCTTCCTAAACACCGCCACCTATCGGAGATCGAGCAAGAGCTATCCAAGGCAGCCGGAGACCAGGTTGCTATGTCATTCACACCTCATCTGGTGCCCACACACAACGGCATCTGCACAACCACCAGCGCAAAACTAACTGGCGACCCCGACCAAGTGGGCATCGCATTGGAAAAAGCATACGCGGATGAATTCTTTGTCCGTTTGCTAGGAAAAGGTGGCTGCGCAGACACCAAGAATGTGACCGGCACGAATTTCATCGATATCGGATGGAACTACGATCCGCGCACTGGACGGGTGCTCCTGCTGAGTGCGGAAGACAACCTCGGCAAGGGTGCCGCGGGTCAGGCAATCCAGAATTTCAACCTGATCTGCGGATTTTCGGAAACTGCCGGGTTGCAAAACTACTAGAAATTATCCAGAGTCGAAATTCGCCATGCCAGCTACTTCGTCTATAAAGCGCATCAAGGGAGGTGTTTGCGCACCTCGCGGATTTCAGGCTGCGGCGGTAAGTGCAGGCATCAAGAACCCGGACGACCCACGGCTGGACCTCGCGCTCATCTACTCACCCCATCCATGTACGGCGGCAGGAACATTCACCACGAACCGCGTCAAGGCGGCACCGGTCAAAGTTTCCCAGGCGTATCTAAAAGCCGACAAGGTCCAGGCGATTGTTGCCAATAGCGGCAACGCCAACGCCTGCACAGGCATGCAGGGTCTCGGCGATGCACGCAACACAGCAAAACTTGTCGCAAAGGGACTCGGTGTTAGGCAGCGGCAAATCTCGGTATGCTCGACGGGTGTAATTGGCCTGCCCATGCCGATGGCACGCATCGAGCCAAAAATCCCCGAACTCGTTGCAGCACTTGGTGAAAAGAACGGCACCGATGTCGCACAGGCAATCATGACCAGCGATACTCAGAAAAAGGAGATCGCAATTTCTGTAAAAATCGGCGGTCACCGCGTTCGCATTGGTGCCTGTGCAAAAGGTGCGGGCATGATTTGCCCAAGTATGGCTACCATGCTGTGCTTCATCACGACCGATGCCAAAGTCAGCGCATCATGCCTCCAGCGAGCCACTCATGATGCTGTGGATGCATCATTCAACCGTATTACTATCGATGGAGACATGAGCACCAACGACACCGTGCTCATCCTCGCGAATGGCCAATCCGGCATGCCGTCAATCAAACGAAACAGCAAAGAATGCCGTCAATTTCGTGAAGCCCTTCAATACGTCATGCTGAAAATGGCCAAGTCACTGGTACGTGACGGCGAGAGGGTGACCAAGTTCGTCACTGTCGAAGTCAAAGGCGCTCGCACCTACCTCGATGCTCGCAAGGTCGCGGAAGCGGTCGCCAATTCCTCACTCGTGAAAAGCTCATGGAATGGAAACGATCCGAACTGGGGCCGCATCATCCATGCGGTGGGATACTCACGCGCCATGGTGCGCGAGGAATTGATCGATATCTACATCGGTGGCAAGGCCGCATGCCTGGGCGGACTCCAGTCGAAAACACCCATGGATAAGCTTCGCAAAATCGTAGCCAAGGACTCATTCACCATCAGCATCGATCTTAATCTCGGCAAGGCTGACTACGAAGTCTACACCAGTGACATGTCACCGGAGTATATCGATTTCAATCGCTCCGAGTACGCCTACTGGAAACAGGCACGCAAGGACGGCCTGGTGTAATACTCACGAGACCATTCGCGTCTTGACTCTGGGTTCTGGATTCTCGATTCTATCACCTAAGCATGAGCAATCCCCAAGACGCCCGATCATTCAAACGTGTCATTCTTAAACTCAGCGGAGAAGCGCTGCGAGAACCTGGCAGCCAGGATAACATTTCTCCCGAAATCGTCGAACGTGTTGCCAAGGAAATTGCGAAAGCGGCGACCACAGGCGTTGAAATAGGGGTTGTTTGCGGCGGCGGAAACTTTTGGCGTGGTGCCAGTGCGAGCGCACGCGGCATGGATCGTGCCACTGCCGATTACGTAGGCATGATGGCAACAGTGATGAACGCACTCGCACTCCAGAGCGCACTTGAGGCTGAAAACGTGCAGTGCATCGTTCAATCCGCCATCGAGATGAAAAACGTTGCCGAGCCTTTCATCCGCCGCAAGGCAAACCGCCTACTCAAGGAGCGTAACGTCGTCATTTTTGCAGCTGGTACCGGCAGCCCGTTTTTCTCAACCGACACTACCGCCGCACTACGCGCCAGTGAAATGAGTGCCTGTGCCATCATGAAGGCAACGATGGTTGACGGCGTCTATGATTCCGATCCTAAGAAAAACCCAGACGCAACACGCTACGACACCGTCACCTTCGACGAATGCCTCGGGCAGAATCTCAACGTGATGGACTCCACTGCCTTTACTCTGTGCAAAGACAACAACATCCCGATCATTGTGTTCGACATCGGTGGTGAGGGCAACATCACCAAGGCTCTCGCTGGCGACAACATCGGCACCATTGTGCACCAAGGCTAATCTCCATTCACCACTCACTATTCAACATTCACTATTCATACCATGGAACCAGATACCGTCATTTTAGAAACCGAGGAAAGCATGCAGAAAGCCGTCGAGTACATCATTCATGAATTCGCCGCCGTACGCACAGGCAAAGCCAGCCCCGCACTCATCGAGAACATCGATGTCAACGTTCCCAGCTATGGCAGCGTGATGAAAATCAAAGGCCTCGCTGTCATCACGATCCCTGAGCCCCGAATGATTATGGTGCAGCCATTCGATCCATCCACCACAGCCGATATCGAGAAAGCCATCCTCGAAAGTAAAACCGGCCTGAATCCCGCCAACGAAGGCAAACACTTGCGTATCCCCATCCCTGAACTCTCCGAGGAACGCCGTAAGGACATGGTGAAAATGGTGCGGCAACTCGCCGAAGAAGGTCGCGTCCGTGTGCGCTCCGTGCGCAAGGACGGCATGGATTCATCCAAAAAGATGAAGGCAAATAACACCCTCACCGAAGATGGGCAACACGACTTCGAAAGCCAGATTCAGGATCTGACAAACAAGTTCATCAAGGAAATCGACGAGCACCTCGCCTCCAAAGAGACCGAGCTGATGACCGTCTGATAGACATGCGGACATGACTGTCCGCACTCCTTAAAAATGCCTTACACACCAGATCCGGATCGTTACGACGGGCGTATGCCGTATCGGCGCTGCGGTCATTCCGGCTTGAAACTGCCGGCGATCTCGCTCGGATTCTGGCACAATTTCGGCGACGTCGATGATCTTGATGAATCGCGTCAGATCATGCGGCGCGCATTCGACCTGGGGATTACCCACTTTGATTTCGCGAACAACTACGGCCCCCCACCCGGCTCCGCCGAACGTAACTGCGGAAGGATCATGCAAGAGGACTTCCTCTCGCACCGCGATGAGTTGATCATTTCTACCAAGGCCGGCTACCTGATGTGGGATGGCCCCTATGGCGAGTGGGGATCGCGCAAATACGTTCTGTCGTCGCTCGACCAATCGCTGGCACGCCTGCAGCTCGATTACGTCGATATTTTTTACTCACACAGGCCGGACCCCGACACCCCTCTGGAGGAAACGATGGGAGCGTTGGCCACAGCCGTGCAACAGGGCAAGGCACTCTATGTGGGTATCTCCAACTACCCGGCAGACATGGCGGCAAATGCCATCGATATTCTCAAGGACATGAATGTGCAGTGCCTCATTCATCAGCCACGATACAACATGTTCGACCGGTGGATTGAGCATGGGCTGATCGATGTGTTATTAGAAAAAGGCGTGGGCTGTATCCCGTTCTCCCCACTTGCCCAAGGGCTGCTGACCGGACGTTATCTCGATGGCATTCCCGAGGACTCGCGCGCGAACAAGGAACATGGTTTTCTCCAGAAGGATCAGGTGTCGGAAAAAATCGCCCAGGTGCAAAAACTAGCGGACATCGCCAAGCACCGCGGACAAACACTTGCCAACATGGCACTGGCCTGGGTGCTGCGCGATCCAGCGGTGACCAGCGCACTGATCGGGGCGTCCAGTGTCGCTCAACTGGAGGAAAATGTTCGATGCCTGGACAAACTCGATTTTTCTGAAGAGGAACTGACAGCTATCGATTCGGTATTAAGTCCTGGGTAGGGCAAGTTTGTAATTTTCCGACAGCCCTTGGTCCACATTTCTTGAAATCATAGATCCTGCCGACAACTTAAAAAGCCGCCCTGCTTTAAAAGTAAAAGAGCGGCGGGTTTTACCCCACCGCTCTTAACACCTACGATCCCAATCCTGAGCGTCGTCTGCGAGCAGATAACACCCGGATTGTGTTTATTTTTATGAAACCTCCGCCGTATTCCCTGCGAGGGGATGCGGCATCGGTTCCTCCTTTCTATGCAATGCTTTCCGCATTTTGGCAAGCGCTATATTCTGTAATTGTCGGATTCTTTCGCGAGTGACCCCAAATTCGACACCAACTTCCTCGAGAGTCATGGGGTTTTTCCCATCCAACCCGAAACGCGCATCGATGATCCGGTGCTCACGCTCGTCCAGGCAATCGAGTAGCTCATCGAGCTCACCGTGCATGTTTTTCGAGTCGAGCGCTGTCAACGGATCCACGGCACGATCATCTCCGATGATATCACTGTATTCCGAGCTGTCATCCTCATGAATTGGCGCGTTCAGCGAGGTCGGACGCTTGGCGGCACGCTTGAGAAGGGCTAGTTTCTTACGTGGAATACCAAGCTCCTCAGCAAGTTCCTCCTCGGTAGGTTCACGTCCTATCACCTCTGATAGCATCGCTGAAATACGACGCATGCGGGCAATCTTATCGACCATATGCACCGGCAGCCGGATGGTTTTGCTCTGGTTGGCCAGCGCGCGCTTGATCGACTGCTTGATCCACCATGAGCCATAAGTGCTGAGCTTACCTCCCTTATTGGGATCGAATCGCTCAACCGCCTTCATCAGGCCGATGTTTCCTTCTGAAATGAGGTCGGCAAGCGGCAATCCATAACCCGAGTAGTCTTGGGCGATTTTCACCACCAGACGCAGGTTCGCTCGGATCATGTGCTCGCGAGCTTTTTTGTCACCCTTCTTGATCCGGGCAGCGAGTTTGACCTCCTCTTCAGGGGTGAGAAGATCTGTTTTTGATATTTCCCGCAGATAGAGCCGCAGGCTGTTGTCTGATTCAAATCTGGACATGGTTTTACGTGGTGTTGGGTTTTAGTTGTTTGTTCAGGGTCGACAGGAATAGCTGAGTCTTTGATTTTGTGTTAAATATTTACTATGGCAACTCTCTCATAGGGTTAAACGTCGCCAAACGTGTTTTTGTTGCACTTTTTTGTGTTCACTTTGTAAATTGAGTTTTCATCTAGTGTGATGCACTTGGGTCGGTATTTATTCACTATTTTTTAGAATGATTCTAAGTTGCTTATAATGAGTTGGTTGCGTGGCTGCCCAACGTGTCTCGTTTATGTCTATATATTTATATAGACAGTTTCTACACAAGGACAACTAAAATATTCATTTTTTTCGCTGCCCATCATGCCAGAGAAATGTGTGGCGACGATTACAATGGTGTTAAGAATTTGTAATCTTTGCTTTTTTGCCTTCTTGGGCCTATTGCACCTTTACCCGACGGATGCGGGCAGTAGCATATGCACATGATTGTGCGTGTGTATTCGTCTGCATTGCTGGGCGTGGAAGGAATTGAAGTCGAAGTGGAGGTCAGTGCATTTAATGCCGAGAAACCAGCGATCAATGTGGTGGGGCTACCCGATGCCGCTGTGCGGGAGAGTTCTCAACGCGTAACCTCGGCCCTGTCGAACTCCGCGCTTTCATGGGCCGACGGAATCAAGACCGTGAACCTCGCACCCGCTGATCTCAAGAAAGAGGGCCCGCGTTTTGATCTGCCTATCGCTCTGGCACTTGCTGAGACCGCAGGAGAAGACAGAATACAAAACGCAGAAAAATATGCCATCGCAGGAGAACTTGCACTTGATGGCATGGTACGACCGATCCGCGGAGTGCTACCGATGGCACTGGAAGCAAAAAAACGCGGCCGCTCACGTGTCATCGTACCCGCCGCCAATGCCGCCGAAGCTGCGGTCGTCGAGGGACTGGAAGTCTATGGAGTGGAAAACCTGCGCGAGGCATGGGACTTCATCACCGGACAGCGCCTGCTGCAACCTTATGCACTCGATCGCCAAAAGCTGTTCGACACTCGCCGCCACTACGAGGTGGGACTCGAGGATGTGAAGGGCCAGCACCAGGTGAAGCGCGCCCTCGAGGTCGCTGCCGCCGGTGGGCACAACCTGCTGATGGTCGGCCCACCCGGCACAGGCAAATCGATGATTGCCAAACGCATGCCCACCATCCTACCCGATCTCACCGAGGA
>JARFPV010000222.1 GCA_029288115.1 Akkermansiaceae bacterium
CACGGTTTTCGTCGGCAGCGTCAGATGTGTATAAGAGACAGCCCTCCATCTAACGATGTCGACCTCTACGCACACTGTCTGTCGTTCATCGCCATCGTTGAGGATGAAAAAATCGTTGGCTACAACGTTGCTGTCGGAGGTGGCATGGGCATGACCCATGGCCAAACAGACACCTTCCCGCGTCTCGCCGATGTGATCGGATTTGTAACACCCGACAAGGCTGTGGACGTCGCCGAAAAGGTCATGCTCGTTCAGCGCGACTTCGGTGAGCGTGGTGATCGGAAGTTTGCCCGCTTAAAGTACACCGTCGAGCGCATGACGGCGGATGGATTCCTGGCCAAACTGGAAGAATACCTTGGCTACAAGCTTGAGCCTGTGCGTGAGTTTAAGTTTGAGAGCAATGGCGACCGCTTTGGCTGGACCACGGATGATAAGGGGATGCATCACCTGAACCTGTTCATCTCAGGCGGCAGGGTGGTCGATAGTTCAGCATTTCCGATGAAGACCGGTCTCCGTGAGATTGCCAAGATCCACGACGGCGAGTTCCGCATGACGGCGAACCAGAATCTCATTATCTCCAATATCTCAGACGCTAAGAAACCGGAGATTGAGGATTTGTTAGAAAAATACAACATTCTTAAGAGCCATGAGCGCAGTGCTCTGAGGCTCAATTCCATTGCTTGTGTTGCGTTGCCGACATGTGGTTTGTCGCTTGCCGAGGCAGAACGTTACCTGCCGGATGTTATCACTGAGTTGGAAGATGTATTGGAGGAAGCTGGACTGCGTCACGATGCCATCACCATCCGTATGACCGGGTGCCCGAATGGTTGTGGTAGACCTTACCTTGGAGAGATCGGATTTGTCGGCAAAGGGCCTGGGAAATACAACGTGTACCTCGGCGCCGGATTCCATGGAGAGCGACTCAGTAAGCTCTATAAGGAATCCGTGCTTGGAACTGACATCAAGGAGTTGCTCGCGCCTATCATTAAAGACTACGCCAAGAGCCGCAACGACGGAGAACACTTTGGTGACTTCGTCATTCGTGCCGGATACGTCAAGGAAACCACCGCGGGGAATAATTTTCACGCCAACATCAGTTAATCATGGAAGCGAAGGCAGACGATCATATCCAGAACCTGGGAGTTGAGGGGATCAACACAGCGTTCAATGGCATGAATGCGGCTGAACGTGTTGTTTGGCTTCATGAGCAATTTGGCTCTCGACTCGTGCTCAGCTCCAGCTTTGGTCTTCAGGCGGCAGTCATGCTTCATTTGGTGAACAAACACGCACCAGAAATCCCGGTCGTCTGGCTCGATACCGGTTATTTGTTTCCAGAAACTTACCAGTATGCAGAGCAGCTCATAGAGAAACTCGGCATCGATGTTAAGGTCTATCAGCCAAAGTATTCCGCGGCACGTCAGGAGGCGCTTTTCGGTAAACTTTGGGAACAGGGGGAAGAGGGGGTGAATCGTTACGGGTTAATCAATAAGGTTGAGCCAATGAATCGCGCACTTACTGAGCTGGGGGCAGATATCTGGATCAGTGGACTGCGCAAAACCCAGTCAAGCACTCGCGCTGACCGTGCATTTGCAGAGCAACAGAAGCGCACACTCAAAGTCTACCCAATCCTCGACTGGGCAGATGCTCAGGTCGCTGCCTATTTTTACGATAACAACCTTCCCAAGCACCCTCTTGAAGCAAAAGGTTACAAGACGATGGGTGACTGGCATTCTACCTCGCCTGTCATTGAGGGAGAGTCTGCCGAACAATCACGTTTCGGTGGTGAGAAATACGAATGCGGGCTGCACCTCAGCTCGGATACGAATGATTTCCAAATCTAGCATGCTGTGCTAGTTTACGGTGAGTGAGCGATCGATCAGATACCACCTTATTGATTCTGGGTCACGGGTCCTCAAAGCACTCAGAATCCTCAGCATCTGTGCGGAATCATGCGGAGCTGCTACGGGAAGCGGGCAAATATGCGGATGTGCGGGTGGCATTCTTGAAAGAGGAGCCATTAATCGAATCTTGCCTTGATGGCCTGCAAACGGAGCAGGTTGTCATCGTACCCGATTTTCTTGCAGAAGGATATTTTACTCGGCGTGTGATTCCAAGAATACTCAACCTGCCGGAGAGGAATAACAATATTCAATACTGCCCGCCTGTGGGAACACATCCGATGATGGCTGAGCTACTCCAAAACGCGGCTGAAAGCGTTGCACGGGATTGGAAACCTCGAGACACGAGCCTGTTGGTTGTGGGTCATGGATCAGGAAAAAATCCATGTTCCAAACAAACTCTTCTGCATCATCTTGCCGCGGTTCGTCAGTCAAGTCATTGGGCTCAGGTGGAGGATTTGTGGCTTGAGGAATCGCCAAGAGTAGGGGAGTGGCGACAAGTGAGTGCGAAGCCTCAAGTAATCGTCGTGCCTTATCTTCTCAACGATGGACAGCATGGAGGATGGGATATTCCCGATGATCTTGGGGTGGACAAGAATTCACCTGTTCATGGTGTAACCCATGAACTTCAGGGCTGCATGATCCGAATTGCTCCCGCTCTTGGGACGTCGACACGCTTTGTCGATGCTATTGCAGGAATTGCTGAGATATGGGGATAAAAAACAGGCGACCCTGAATTGGGTCGCCTGTTGCAGAGCGCAGCTATGGAACAAGAAATATTATTCCTCTGTTGAAGGTTCTTTAGGTTGATTTTTTTTAGCTGCTTCAGCCTTCATTTTGGCAAGGCGCGGTTTGAAGCCTTTGGCAAACTTTGCGGCTTGGCTCTCGGGAGCTGCTGCGATGATTTGTTCGATGACTTTTTCAGCTTCTGTGAATTTGCCGCTGTTCAGAAGGGGGCCCATTTTAACTCCGAGAGCTCCTTGTTTTTCCTCGCCTTCCAGTTTGTTGTCAGCAATGTGCTTGTCGACTAATGCAAGGGCATCGTCTGTTTTGCTCTGTTTCATTAAATCGCCCACCTTGATTTGGAGCTTTATGCCACTGAGTTTGGAGAGCTCTTCTCCTTCAGGTTGATGTTCCTTGATGAAGGTATCAATACTGGCGATCATTTCTTCGGCGGACTTCCCTCGGAGACCGCTCATGAGTGATTCGTAAGC
>JARFPV010000289.1 GCA_029288115.1 Akkermansiaceae bacterium
CTAAGAAGGGCGAGAAGCCAAAGCCCGTGCCAGTGGAATTGAATCTGCCTGCCGGTCAGGAGAACTGGTTCGCCACGGACTTTGATGCCGCCAAGGCTGGCTGGAAAAAGGCACCGGCACCATTCGGCAAGACTGTCGACAAAGAGTGGCCGGAAAGCCACGCCTGGATCGTCAAATACCCACTCTACCCAGCCGAGCGCCCGCAGCCGACCACGGTTGTTTCCGAAAATGTCCTGCTGATGCGTGGCAAGTTCGACCTGCCACCTGCCAAGGAAGGTCACCGCTATCGCGTGCGCGTCATCGGCAGTATCAACGCCAATTCCGGTGAAGGCTTCGCCATCTACGTCAATGGTAAGCTCATGGGCGAGCGCAAGACCGGCGTGAACGGCTGGCGCCGCCAGGGCAAGAGCGGCAGTGCTGTCTGGTCCGAATTCAGCAAGGACTTCAAAGGCGGCCCGGTCACCCTCGCCGTCGCTAACTTCCCGATGAACAACTTCTCGCCCAGTCGTGTGCCACCAGCCATCGGACCGCTCAGCGTGACCATTGAGGAGCAGAAGATGCCCGACCCGAAGGCCCGGCCCTGAAGTGTTAGTTAACCATCTTTCCAGCCCCACACCTCTAATCAGGGTGTGGGGTTTTTTTCTTCGGGGTAGGGTCGCCTCGCCGAGGCGACCGATCTCACATAACGGTCACCTCGGCGAGGTGACCCTAGCAAACCTGAAGCACATCCTGTGCTGTGGACAAGAGTGTCCACGCTCCCTATTCAAACTCGTTCTGCGCGTTTTAGGGAGGAGGGACACTCTTGTCCCTCGGTAACCCACTTGTCGCGCCGAAGCCTCCGACGTAGGAGGAAGTTTTCTTTCCGTGTGTTCGGTGTGTTCCGTGGTTCCAGAATAAACGCCCAACCCAGGTGAGATTCGTCTTATTCGCAAGATTCGCCTGCCAGTATAGCCATAGCTATTCGGACGGCTCGTGATTTCCTGAAATCGGGAAATTCTCCTCCAGCATTGCTGGATCGATTTTCTGGAAAATCATGTTGTAGGTCGCCCGTCCGGCGATGGATCTTGGTAGGCCTTTGGCTCCTGACTTGGGTGCAAGGGGGAGGAAGACCGCGGCGAGTGATCCGTTGGGTTTTCTGAAGGCCTTGATTTTTGCCTTGCCGACTGCTGAGCCCATCAGTTCTTTGTCGGTGCCTATGTCTTCGACGGTAGACGAGGCAGGGAGCATTGATTTGAGATTGCTCTCGGCCCCCTTCAGAAAGGTAGTGCCGTCGCTGTCGGCGGTTGCTTCAAAGAGGATCAGACCACCTGCATCGAGATATGCCTTGAGTGCTTTGCTTTCTTCATCCTTGGGGTCAAAATTGCCTTTTCCCCGGATCAGCAGCACCGGCAGTTCTGCGATCGACTCAGCTTTGATCGGGCGGGGCGCGGTGCTGTAGCGGAACGGGATTTTTTTCTGCTGGCGCATGACGGTGGTCACGACGGGTGCCAGGCGCGACCCCTTGGTGTCGGCCGTCCAGAGGCATTCACCAATCACAGGAGGTCTGACATTTTCCGCAAGAAACACCATGGCGAGTGAGGTGGGTACGACATCCTCGACGACAGGGCGTAGTTTTTTGCCGCTCTGAAGGGCTGCGGCCAAGGAGTGATACCCACGGTAAACGTGAGGCTTGTCATACTCGATCTGGCTCTTCTTCTTTTTCTGAGGTTCATCCAGGACGGCGAGCCGTGCCAGAAGACTTGTGGGCAGGTGATAACGCCGACCAGGACCCTTGTGCTCCCAGCTGCCTTTATCGGATCGCATCGACAGCAGGTGGTTGGCGAGCGGCTCCCACAGGTCACGTCGGTCTTCTTTGTTAGGGTTTGCTCCCTGGGTGATTCCTGTGAGGAACAGGTAGTGATTGTATGGGGGGAAGGGGAGTAGTTTTGTGTCCTTGGGTGTTCCATTCTTGAGCAGGTTTTCAGCTGATGCACGGAACAGCTCGGAGCCCTTCTCCAGGTGTTTGCTGTACTTGCTGCTCAAGGCATCGGATTGGGCGATGTGAACTGCGCCTGCCATGGCGGAGAAGCCTTGCATCGTGGTGAGCAGGCTGTTGCCGGACGCAAGTGCCGGGAATGGCACATCTGCGCCGGGCACACCAGGGAAGGTCTTCACTTTATCAAAATCTTTCACTGGCTGATAGTGGTTCATTTCATCCCAGTCACGCTTCTCAACGAGCTTTTTGGCGAGGGTGTTCATGCTTGCGCCGAGGAGGGCCGTGGGTTTTTCGGCCTCAATTTTTGACCATTCGGGTCGCCAGAGCTTTTCTGGCAGCGTGCCGTTTACCGACGCCTGCTGCAGGGCGTAAAGCACCACGGCGGTGCTACCCAGATCGGCACTTCTCTGGTTGTAGATGTAGTCGCAGAGTCCTGGTAATTTGACACCAGAGTCCATGTCGTCCTTCAGGGTGAGGTAGGCTTCCATGGAGTGACCCGCCATGCCGTAGGTGGCTATGCGCAACAGATTGGCGAGCGAGTCCCGGTATTCTTTGTCGATTTTAGCGTAGGCGCGCTCTTTGCGTTTTTCCTTGGCGGCTTCTTTCTTGGCCTCCACAAGTTTGAGTGAGAGTTTTTCA
>JARFPV010000356.1 GCA_029288115.1 Akkermansiaceae bacterium
CGAAAAACAGCCGTCGTCCACGCAGTTTCATCGCATGGGATGGTAAGCATCACTGGGCGATTGGCTATGCCGAACCGTGCAGTCTGGACGCCCTCTCAAAGGCTCTGGCCGGAAGAGCACCGGGTGGTTTCGATATCCATACCGCAGTGAACCTGGATGGAGGAAGATCATCTGATTTATGGGTGGGACCGCAAGTTTCCGGAGGAGGGAAAAACCACCGTGGTTACTTTAACAAGGCGGTTCGAAACTACCTCGTGCTCGTCAGGCGTAGAAAATAACCGTTGACACTGAGTCACTTAGCGGATTACAGGCCCCGCGCCATGAAAAAACTCCCAACGCTTTTCCTGACCACAACTCTCTGTCTGCTGAGTGCAGACTTCACTGCTGCCAACCAATCGAGTGGTGACAGCAAGGCTGAAAATCGCACCACAACTCCTGTTCCTGGCCACGAGGTAACGAAGACGCTCCACGGCGAGGCATCCTGGTATGAAATCAAGTGCAACGGCGGCACCCACACCGCCAGCGGAATCCCTCTGCGTGACTATGCGATGACCGCTGCACACAAGACGCTACCCATGGGCACCATGGTGCGCGTGACGAATTTAACAAACGGCAAATCCGTTATCCTTAAGATCACCGACCGAGGACCTTACATTAAAGGACGTATCATCGACGTGACCAAGGGAGCTGCACAGAAGCTCGATTTCATCAATCGGGGGATCGTGAAATGCACTGTGGAGGTGCTCAAAAAACACGACACCTCAACCGCCTCCAACGAGGAATAGCTCTCCAATACTTGCGTTCAAATCGCGGTGACGGGAACCATCATTTCCAGATAACCTCCCTGACTGGGAGGACGGATGTTGGAAAAATGGATGATGGACGCCTTGCGCACATGAATGCCTCCCGCTTGGCTTCCTAACAACCACTCGGCCAGGTAGGCAAAATCAGGATTGTGCCCGCAGATAGCGACCTTTTCAAAGTTGCTGTATGCAGCGAGTTCGCTCATCGCTTTTTCAGGTCGCATTCCGCAAGCAAGCCATGGCTCGATTACTGGTTTATCCGCGCCAGACGACTGACAGAAAATCTCCGCAGTTTCGCGGGCACGTGCATACGGACTGGCAAGCGTAACATCCGGGGTAAGGTTGTGCTCTTTCAGGAACTCCCCCACCCTGCGTGATTGGTCGTGCCCCTTCGAGGTGAGGACTCGTGATGAATCATCCATCGCAAAATCCTCAGCCTTGGCATGGCGAATGATCAGCAGTTCCATCTGTCTGGGACTTGGTTTTTGGAATTTGAAACTTGGAGTTTAAATACCTACATTGTCATGCCTCCGTCGCTGGCAATCACCTGACCAGTGATGTAACGCGCTTCGGCACTGGCAAGGAATAGAGTCAGGGCGGCAATGTCTGAGACCGCACCCATTTCCTTGAGTGGAATGTTTCCTACGATGGCTTCTTTTTGCGCATCATTCAGCTCATCGGTCATGTCCGTAGCAATGAAACCTGGAGCAATCGCATTGCATGTGACCTTGCGCCCAGCAAGCTCACGCGCGACGGATTTAGTAAAGCCGATCAATCCTGCCTTACTCGCGGCGTAATTGACCTGGCCTGCATTTCCAATCAGTCCAATGACGGATGAAATATTAATAATGCGTGGATCTGTCGCCTTCATCAAACTGCGCTGGAAGGCTTTCACGGTGTTGAAAGCACCTTTGAGATTGGTATCTAACACGGTATCCCAGTCCTCGTCCTTCATACGCATAAGAAGTCCATCACGGGTAACACCGGCGTTGTTGACCAGAATGTTGACAGCTCCAAAATCGGCGATGATCTGTTTTCCCATTTCCTGGACAGCCTCATGATCCGCAACGTCAACGGCATATGCCTTGGCAGCATCAGGATACTCGGCATTGATCGAGTCGGCAGCCCCACCGCAGCTTCCAGCACTTCGGCTCACAACTGCGACTTTTCCACCCTCGGCCGCAAAGGCTTTAGCGATATCAAGACCAATTCCCCGGCCTGCACCGGTAACGACTGCAACTTTATCTGTAAAACGTGCCATGCCGATACGTTCCATGATTTGGCGTGCTTGCCAACTCTATTCTATCGCCAGAGGTAGGAACGTTTTTCCGCAAGAACCTGGTCGCCTTGCAGCAAGCGAATACGCCAAGCAAGAACTCGTCCTCCAATATTGTATGCATCTCCAGTAACCTTGAACTCCACTTTTCCCTCAGGAACTCCAGATGGAAGGTCACTCGACATCCGCTTTACCTCCGCTCCCGTCGATGCCTGCTGATAATCCATCACCACACGCGTAGGTTGGGCACCGACAGCACGCCAAGTGACCGTGTAGTAGTCGCCAAGGCGTTCCCTGCGTTCCTCCAGAGTGACCGCACCCTTGAGACGATACATCTGCTCGCCCCGAACCATTTGAGCTTTTTTCCTGTCCGCAGCCTCAGTTTTCCGTAAGTGGAATTGCCTGACTTCCAACATTTCGTCTGGCGTTGAGGAACAAGCGGTGAGTAGAGCCACGCCGAGCGTGACCGTTAATTGGGGTATCCATCGATGTTGCACGCCGAAGATCATCCCCCATCAGAAAAAAAATGCCAATGCATAAATTTCCAATTCGCCACATCCCTCTGAATTCGCTAGACTGAACGCATGGATTCCTCGGTGAAAGCACGCTTGCAGATGTTTATTCAGAGCAAGGGCCTGCGTAACACCCCGCAGAGGGACGCAATTGTTGAGGCCATTTTCTCCTCCGATGAGCATTTTAACGCCGACGAACTGTGGGAGCGTATCCGTAGCACGCAATCGCGATCCTCGCGTGCCACCGTTTATCGCACGATCTCTCTCCTTGTTGAAGCCGGCCTGCTGCATGAGATCGACCTTGGCGATGACCTGAAGACATACGACCCGAATTTCGTTGAAAGCCCTGCTCACAACCACCTGGTGTGCATCGACTGCGGCAAGGTTGTAGAA
>JARFPV010000361.1 GCA_029288115.1 Akkermansiaceae bacterium
ATACCGGGTTTGAGCAAACGATCTTTGTTCGCGACATTGACACGTATCCTAACAATTCGACGTTGTGGATCTAATTGTGGATCTATAAATGCAATGCGCCCATGGAAGGTTCTTCCGGGGATGGCTTCGACGTTGAAGGAAACATCCTGACCGTATCGCAGCCATGGAAGATCAGACTCAAAGGCTTCCATTTTCAGCCAGACAGAATCGAGTTTGGCGATACTGAAGAGCGGATCTCCTGTTTTGAGATATTGCCCTTCCTTGACTTTAAGTTTCACGATGATGCCATCTTGGGAAGCTGTAAGTGTGATGCGGTCACTGGGTTTCTCCTGTTTTTCTATTGCAGCGATTTGCTGCTCAGTGAGTTCTAATAAACGCAACTTTTCACGGGCTGCCTTCAGAAAGTTGGTGCGAATTTTTCGCACGGCGGGAGTCGTGGAAGTGGTGAGGGATTGAACTGCTTGAATAAGTTCCTGTTGGGCCACGTAAATTTCCGGGCTGTAAATTTCAGCAATGGCATCTCCCTTACTGACCGTCGTGCCCGTGAAGTCGGCGAATAGTCGATCAATCCTACCGGCCATGCGTGCTGTAGTGGTGACAATGCTGCGTTCATCGTAGTCAATTTTACCGAACATCTTCACATCGACTTGAGCTGGAGCTCGCAATACAGGGCTAACGCGGAGGTCGAGCAATGCGGCGGCTTCATCACTGACAGTGATTTCACGCAAGCCGCCATCGCTATTGCCTGCTTCAAGAGGGATGAGATCCATGTTGCAGATCGGGCAAAGGCCGAAATTGGGCTGACGGATTTGTGGGTGCATAGAGCAGGTCCACTCTTGACTGCTTTCTGCAGCTGATGCTCCTTCAGAGTCATCTTGTTTTGCAGGTAAGCCTAACCACCAGCCTGCGAAAAACAGGGTGATGGGGACTAAAATCGTTATTGGTTTTTTAACCAAAAAAGCAATAGGCTTGAGGATGTTAGTAAATTTCATGATTAGATTTGGAGTTGTAGGGTTAACGGATAGCGGCAGCACTTTTGAGAGATGCCGAGGCTTTGCCGAGTGATGCACGATTGCCTTCTTGATGAAGCTGAAATTTGAGGAGGACTCGCCAAGTATCGAGCACATCGATGAATGATTGTTTACCTGCACTATAGGATTGCAGTGCGAGTTCGTGTGCCTGTTTGGCATCAGGAATAAGCCGAGTGTCGAACAGGGTGATCATTTCCCGTGATGACTGGGCTCTGAACCATGCGTCTTCAACACGCTGGCGGAGTTCGGCACGGGAAGTAGCAACGCTTGCCTGCATTTCTGCGATGCCCGCATTGGCTTCGCTTATTTTTGCTTTGCGTGGCTTCTCCCAGAGAGGAATGGTGAATCCTAGAGTAATCATGGTTTGATCACGACCATTGGCGACGGGAGACAAACCTGAATTAGAAATCGAGGCATACTGAACTCCAAGCAAGAAATCGGGATAGGCTTCAAGGCGAGCACTTCGGAGTCGGTGCTGGAAGGCCGTTAGCCGGGCTTGACCAGCTTTCACACTGGGATGAGCTGATTCAGCTCTTGCGATGAGGTTATTTAGACTGCTGGACGAAGGAACGGAGGAGCGTTTCGGATTTGGTAGGCGAGAATTACTAGGACGATTGAGTAGGGCATTGAGCGTGGCCTTGGCACTGTTAGTTTGCTGTCTCGCAGTAATGATCTGTTGATCCACCTTGCTGATTTCTGTGGAAATCCTGAGTAAGTCGGCTTGAGTGCCTTGGTTGGCTTTGACCCGTGCGTGGACGATTTCTTGAATCGTTTGCAACACCTCTTTGCTCTCTCGACTGATACGTTGGTTTTGATCTGCTAGATAGTAGCTCCAGTAAGCAAAACGAACGCGCTCGGCTACCCGAAGTTTGAGATTTTCCAACTCAGCCCTTGCAGCATCGGCTTCTTTTTGTGCTGCGTTTGCTTTGGCTCGTCGTTTACCGGGAAAAGGAATAGCCTGTTCAAGACCCGCAACGGCATTCACTCGCCCAGCGGCGGTTTCAGCTAGACTGCCACCGCTGATTCTAGCCTTGGGGTCGGGTAATGACTGAGCCTGAGGAACCTTGGCTTGCAGACGAATAATTTTCTGTCGAGCCGCAGCAAGTGATGGATGATTCTTCAAGGCTTGGGAAACGAGCTGCTCGACTCCTGCACTTGAAGAAATACGATAATTAGTCGCGTGAGTGCGTGCAGCTGCCAAGTCGATGGAACGTGAAGACCCACCGTTGACAGAGTTGGAAGTTTGGCACCCTGAAAGGGCGACAATGATGATGATGGAAGATAGGGCGAAGAGTCTCATTTTTTTATTAGGTTTGATTGGCGGGTTTGCGTGAGTCGAGCGAGTAAATCCGGTAGCTGTTGCTGTAAGGAGCGTCTTGCTTGAAGTAGGGCCAGGGAATATCTTTAGTCTTGATGATCCATTCCCGAGGGATACGATTCTCCTCCTGCAGGATGCGTTCAAAATCGTCTGGGTTGGCAAAAAGAATGGTCATCTGCCTTGGATTGGCACGTAGGGAGCTAGCTATGTTTTCTGTCACCGTGCTAAGGGTGTTGCCAATAAATGGATTGTAGAAATGAATAACGCTGATATTGGCAGGGACGTCATACTCGGTAGCGTCCCTCTCAAGAATCTCGATGTTTGAGTCAGTCAGGCAATACCGTGCGTGCTTAATGTTATGTCTCGCCACTGAAACGAGCTCGGGTGCAAACTCGACCCCAACGATCCTGCGAAAGGGCAGTGTGGCCGCTACAATTAGCACACGGCCCTTCCCTGCTCCATAGTCGAGAAAAGCCTCGTTTTCAGGCAGGGGTTCCACCTCCCGCAGAGCTAACTTGAGTGCTGCATAGGAGATGGGCGAATACTGAGCGGAATCACCATTGTGGATTCCGAGCGTTTCGAGTTTGACGTCATTATTCGTTTCGATTCCGAAATAACGGTCGTTCTTCAGTTCGGACATACGGTAAAGAGCGTGTTTCAATGTGGGTATCACGCCGTTGTTACGCAAATAGTGCCAAGTGTTCATTAATCTATTCATGTTTTGAAATTTAGGTGATTACCTTAGCTAATGGATCTATCAGAAGTAGCACATCGAGGTTGTGGCACCCGGGGAAGGACTCCCCAGGTGCCGAATGGGGTTAATTATTAGTGCTTATGACCGCTGTGGTCGTGACTGTCGGATCCCGTCTTTCCCTCCTTGAGTTGGGCTAGATATTTCGCCGGGTTCTTGTTGAACTTCGGCATGCACTTGTCACAGCACATCTTGATTTCCTGCCCCTCATGGACGAAAACATGAGGTTCTCCCATCGATCCAAGCTTCTCACCTGAGACGATACAGACATCAAGCGGGTAGGGCTTGACTTCAGAGTTTTCGGTATTGGCTTTGCCAGTTTTGTCATCGGCTTTTTTCTCCCCACATGAAGCAAGAATGAATGGTGCAGAAATGAGGGCTGCGGCGGTTAGGATATGTTTTTTAGTGTTCATAGTATATTTTTTGTTAGAATAATGATTTGGAATGTGCCTAGAGAATGGATGCAAGTGCGTCGGCACAGTTGTGCGCACTGCAAGATAATTTGGCAGCCGTCAGATCAGTTGGACTTGATCCGGGAATCGGGAGACTGGAATGCGCGGTGAAGATCTAGGCGCAATGTGCCGGTCACCCGGTGGATCCGCTGAAAAATGCCCGCTGATACGAGACGCGCGGATAGGTTCCGTATATCAAAGACGGAAAACAGAATAGAGCAGTCGGATCGCTGGACCTGGTGGAGGTCTATTCGACTGTGGCAGGTAAGCAATGTGTGCCGGTACTATAGGATTATCCTGAACGTAGCGGATTGCAGGTTCAGACGAAACAAATTGATCAGGATATGGGAGATCGAGCTTTCCTTGATCTACATATTGCGTGTTAAGCGAGCATAGGCATTCGTGTTTTTCGCTGTCGGAGTCCTTATCACCATTTTCTTCTGATGACGCTCCACAACACGATTGGGCTGGAGCAGACTCCACTGCGGCCCCACACATCATCCAAGAGCAACAGCAGGCTGGATTAGCCAGCAGCAGTGCTAGGATTAATGCGGTGATGTTTTTCGCGAGAACCATTGTCCTATACAGGTTAGTATTGACTTTAACTACCTGTAAGAAGGCTCTTGATCAACAATATTCCCGAAAAATAGAAAAACAGTAACTAATATGCAGCAATACGATATTACCACAGGATGAAATTTTAAATCAATATGCGTTGCCTGAGGTGCAACTATATCCTCTAGCATCAATATCCCGCCTTAGTTCCTCATCACAGACATGAGTATAAACCTCGATGCTTTTTCCGTGTGCATGTCCCAAGAGTCTTGAAGCCTTGTGTTTTAGTATCCCTCTGCTGAGAACGTGGGTTGCGTAACTATGCCTGAGCTTGTGGGCCGCAATGTTCATGCCCGAAGCTTTAGATATTTTGCTAAAGAGTCGTCTCATGACGGACAAATTCATAGGGATGTTGTTTTCCACAGAGGCAAAAAAGTAAGGCGTGCTGATACCTAACTTTTTCCTGTCTCTGAGATAGTCCCGGAGTGGTTCAATCAGAGAAGGATGGAAATACACGGTTCGGGAACGCCTCCCCTTCCCCTGGTTCACATAAATATACCTCTCGTCGTGTATGGAGCTATTTATCACCACATCTTCCATACGCAGGTTGAGTAATTCTTTCTTCCTAATCCCAGTCATAATGAATACCGCAAAAACAGCAACAGCCCTGCTCTTTTCCATCGGATTGTGGTAAGGGTAGTTTCTCACTACATCCAGAATATGATCCAGTTCTTCCTCGTTAAAAAATTCAGGTTCCTTGTAAGGGATGCGGG
>JARFPV010000394.1 GCA_029288115.1 Akkermansiaceae bacterium
ATCTTAAGATCCCCCTCTGGCAACTCATCCGCGCAAGCACAGCGGCCCCAACATTTTTCCCACCTGAAAAGGTCACCATCTATGGTGACAATGACGATTTTTCCGATGGCGTGGAATGCGTCTTTGAGGATGGGGGCGTCACCCCATACAATAACCCATCCTACCTTCTCTATCTGAAAGCGACCATGCCCGAATATCGCACCGAATGGCCTGCTGGTGAAGACAAGCTTCACCGAATATCAATCGGTACCGGATAGCAAAAGCTTGGCCGGGAACCCAACCGGGAACTCAACCTGCTACAAGCCGCCAGCTCGGTTCCTCAGACGCTTATGCAGTCATACCAGCAATACCAGGATTTGCTTTGTCGCAACCAAGGCAGGTGCCTTTTCGGTGCACCACTAGACAGCGAAATTGGTGATATGATTGCTCCTGAAAAACAAGGTGCTCATTTTACTTATGCTCGCTACAACCACACATTCACACCTGATGATTTAAGAAAAGATCCTGTAGCCGCTAAAACAGGTCTCACACTCGACAATGTGGACCTCATCCCATTCCTCAACGAATTTGGCACCCAATACGCCAAGGATAACGTCCATCTCGACCATCTGAGATAAGCTGGTCGATTATTCATCTATAACATTTCCCGTTCTCCAATCCCATGCTGCAGCCTGTATATATTGTCGCCTTCACAGGCCACCGCTCTGCCGACACTCCAGGCCGTTCCCCAAAAGAACTCGAGGCTTGCCGGCCTCTCATCGAAAAAGCCCTCAAGGATTTACGAAATCAAATCGCATCAGTTCAGGGACAACTCCACCTGATTGCCAGTGTCGCAGAAGGTGCCGACACAATAGCCCTGGAAACAGCCAAAGAACTAGGCATTCCCATCCACATCCTGCTGCCACTCCCTAGAGAACAATTTCAAGAGGATTTTGATGATCGCGCAGATACTTGGCCCTCGTCATTATCCCTCATTGATTATGCCGAAAGGGGCGAAAATCATTCCACACTTCGGCTTGCCGACAGCACCCTCACTCGTCCGGAGTGTTACGCTGAAACAAATGAACAAATGTTGTCTTCGGCCGACGCACTCATCGCGCTCTGGAACGAGGAGCCAGCGCAAGGCACAGGAGGCACTGCCCAAGTTTGGAAGGCAGCCGAGGCTAGAAAACTTGCACGTATCCATATCAATCCGGCCACCCAGTCGGTGAACTGCTCCGATCTTGATAAATTAGCTACACCATCCGATCCGAGCCAGTCCCTATTTAACTCCCTGGCCCCACACTTTCCTGATTTAAATACGGAATCAAAATCAGCTAACAGCTCACACAGTGAGATTTGCCATCAAGCGATGGACGAAATGGCCAATTCAGCAGGTCACTCTTCACGCTCAGGCACCCGAATAAGTATTCTACTTCACGGCACAGCTTCAGTGCTCGCCGCAGCGGCTGTTTCATACGCTCTCGCCACAGGCCTCAGCGACCTAACAAAAACAATTCTCATTTCTGTATCCGTGCTCGAGTTTTTCCTCATTCTCGCTGCCGAAATCATTCACCGAAGCCACCACCGCAGTCACACTGGGGAAAAATGGATACAATTCCGATTCGCTGCGGAACTGCTACGCCCCTACCACCTCATCCACCAGCATCTTGATCCCTTCCGACCTCTCATCCAACTGCACTACCCCCAATGGCGTCGCCTGATTCTTTCGATTGTACTCGTTGAACCTCGCCAGCAAATACGCGACCTTGAGGCCGCCAAACAAGATTACCTCAGCAAACGGATCATTGATCAGATTAAGTACTTTAAAGAAGAGCAAATGAAGGCAGCCCCCAAAGCCAAACGCATATACCGTTGTATGCGCCTTACCTCACAGAGTGCCCTCATAATCGTTCTCATAGCCACCATCTACAAGATCACTCATTTCCCTGCTCCACTCATTCCAGTTTGGACTCTTGAGTGGATTCTCTATCTCCTACCTATCGCACTCCCCCTTCTCGCCGGCATTCTACTTGCACTACGTCAGTCGCTCGACATCGCACGCCGCAAGCTTCGCTATAAGCACATGGAAAATTTCCTCCTTCAGCAAAAGCAGAAAATCGCCCACTCCCACACCCTGCACACATTCCAGTCACACGTCGCAAAAACCGAAGACACATTGCTCGACGAACTGAAGGAATTTCAAATCGCACAGAGTATCGGACTGGAGCATTGATTCACACATCCTCACCTGAGCTCAACATCATGGCCAGTTCAAAACCAAAATCACCTAACACCCTTCAAACTCGTCTCTGGCTTGCTCTTTTGCTTGCCCTGCTCGGTGTTGGAGCCTCCATCGCATCCATTTATGCCACACCAATCCCCTCCGCTAACAAACTAAGCTGCGGACTCGAGGCACTCGACTGCACCAAAGCACTTACCAGCGAATATTCGAAAGTCGCAGGAATCCCTCTCGGAGTCTTTGGTCTGTTCTACTTTTCTTTCTGGGCAATGAACCTGCGCGCTACCATGCGCACAGGTGAACCGATCTTTAATACCGCCCTCAGCATGGTCACTTTGCTCGGAGCGCTGACTTCTCTCGTGTTAGGCACCATCATGTTCTTTGTACTCAATGCACCATGCCTCTACTGCATGATTACCCACAGCTCAAACCTTCTGTCTGTGGCTCTGCTCTGGCCGATCATCAAGCTACGTCCCGATTTCCGTATGAGTCGGGACCATTTTTGGCACTTCGCCAGCCTCATTGCCATCTCAGCCCTTGCCGCAACCGCCCTCTATTTCGCCAACACGACACGCATCGCTGAAGCACAGCTTAAGGAAACCAAACAACAACTCGAGGCGTCACAGGTCGATTCGTTAGAGTGGTAGTTATTAGAACTTGAAATCTGGCATATAATCCTTGCCCTGTGCAGCTGACATTGTTTAAAACGGTAGTATGACTTGCATCCTCCGTACTATACTCGTTGTCATCCCTTTCCTGATATCGTTGCCCACCCATACTTTCGCGAACCCCGAAGTCAAAGCTACACTCTCAATCCTAACCGATTTTGATCAAGCAAAGGCACTTTCCAAAAAGGAAAACAAGCCCGTCTTCCTTGAGTTCATGTCGAGTAGTTGTGGCCACTGTCAGGCATTCAAAAAGAACGTCATCTCAAATCCTGCGTTCATTGCCTACGCGAATAAGAATCTTATCACTGTCATTCACGACTACCAGGATCTTGAACAGCTTCCTGCCGATGAGAAAAAAAAGCGTGTTGAGCTGATGGAAAAGCTAAAGATTTCCGGCTTCCCCACCATCCTTCTCATTTCGGACAAGGGAAAAATTCTCCTGCGCAAATCCGGCTATAACGACACCCCTGCAGACAAGATTATCAAGGCCCTCGAAAAAGCAGCCTCTAGTAAATAGCACAACATTGACGACCTAAGATTATGAAAAATCCACCACCCTCCATAAAAACTCTTATCGCGCTGACAGCCAACTTGGCGATTCTCTCAATCTCTGCCATTCAAGCCAAGGACCTGATCCACCAGGCTGCGAGCGACCACGATTTCTACGCGGTCCGCTCTGAGCTTTGGAACAATGTAAGCGCTAACACACGATCAGCCGACGGGCGCAAACCCAAAAGCTACCTACGTGGAGGCAATCAGAATTTCACCTCCATTAACCTGATGCTCCGTTGCTATGAGTTTTGTGAAACACTTGGCGTACCAGTGAAACGCCCCAAAATCCAGTCTGACCTCGCTATCGTCAGTGACGGCTCTCTCGATTATCATAATAAAAACTGGGGCCATCTTTACCATGTTAACAAAAAAGAAAAAAACGGGCGTAAAGGTATCGACGATGATGGCAACGGATTCATCGATGATGTATATGGCTGGAACTTTGCCGATGACGCGCCGTTGCGCAGACCCTTGGACAGGCTGCTAGACACTCCGGAAGCCACTGCCTACACAGCTAAGATCCTCACCTATCATTCTTACAAATTCTACTACGATCAAAGACTACGGAAAAAATCTCCTGTCGATTTGACTCAACAATACGGCAACCCACTTGCTCAGGAACTTGGTTTCACAAACATGAGATCCGCGAAAGTCGATATCAACGATGCTCTCTTCGCGACCATGGCCAGATCTGCATCACACGGAACTCACGTAGCCGGTATTATCCATCGCGTTTCAGGTGGGCAAGTTCGACTCCATGGCACTGCTTTTGCCAATTTTTCTCCTACCAGCACCCCTGCTTATTTTCAAAAACCCAATCTCATCAAACTGGCTAAAAACTCACCGTCATACTCCAGTTTCATTGCTCGGATCCATAAGGATATGCTCGCCGACGCTAAAAAAACCGGTCTACGGAGGAGTTCGTATTTTGAACATCTCGGACCTGCCGTTGTGAATATGAGCTGGGGTGGAGGAATCGGGTTTTTCCGTAAATTTGCTACCGATATTCAGAACATCTATCTCCACTATGGCATGAAACCAGACACACTTCACTCCTATGTCTGCCCTATCGGCCTCGATCTCTGTGATGATCTCGCCATCGAACTCCTAGCATCCAATGCAGCTGAACACGCCGTGACGTTCTATCGCAACCCTAACACCCTGTTCGTCATTGCTGCTGGAAATTCAGGCACCGACAATGACGTGGATTATACCAGCCCGGCCTATCTGTCCCGATTCTTCCCTAACGTCATCAC
>JARFPV010000413.1 GCA_029288115.1 Akkermansiaceae bacterium
CCCCCCCCCCCCCCCCCCCCCCCCCCCCCCCCCCCCCCCCCCCCCCCCCCCCCCCATTTACAAGCAGAAGCCGCAATCCGAGATTTGGATTCAAGTCTCGTGGGCTCGGAGATGTGTATAAGAGACAGGTTTAAGGAATATCACCGCACGATTGATGCTCAGAATCGTTTTAATGCTGAATACGCTCGTATCCAAAAGGGAGTGAATGAGAGAAGCGAGGCGATGAATAGGGTGCGTGGTATGATCAGTACGCTCGCCAAAGAAATCAAAAAAGGTGAGCTTCCAGCGGAGGAGTTGGAGAACAAACGAAATGAGGGGCAGATGCTGACTCAGGAGCTCCGGATGATGGAGAATGGAACGCGTGAGTTTACAACGAGCGAAAAGCAGCGGGTTGCAAAACTCAAGGCATCAAGCATGCAAGGCATCATGAAGGAGATCAAACAGAAGGTCGCCGAACATGCCAAGAAGCAGAACTTTGACTTCGTTTTTGATAAGTCGGGAAAAAACACCAACCAGGTTTCGTTTTTTATCTATCTCAGAGACGCCCAAGACATCACGGCACTCATGCTCAAGGAGCTTAACAAGTTTGCTCCCGGAGCGGGTGGTAACTAACAGGTATTTGCTGCCCTGCCATGACGCCGCTACTGCGCAAAATTCTCGGAATGAACTGGCTGCTGGTGCTTACCATGCTGGCGCTTGCAGTTTTCGGGGTCTATGCCATCGAGAGCGCAGCAAGACATTTACCCCAAGGTGGGGAGTATTATGCTAACATGCATAAGAAGTGGATTATTCTCGGGTGTGTTGTTTTTATGGCAACCGCCCTGATCGATTACCGTTGGATTCGCTGGCTCGGCATTCCTATGTATCTGGTGGGGCTTGCCCTGATGATTGTGGCGATGTCGGCTGGAAATGAAGTGCACCAGCTTCGGTTCGGCGGGCTTTCGTTTCAGCCCACCCAGCTTGGTATCGCGGGGGGGATTGTGTTGATCGGCTCGTTGTTGCAGGATTTGCCGCGACTCCATCCGGTGTTCAAATTGCCAATTCTCAAGGTGGCGATTATCGGTTTGCTTGCCGGTATTCCTTTTCTTGTGGTGGTGAAAATGGGGGATATGGGATCGGCGATGGTCTGGCTACCTGTCACAGCGGTCATCATGTTTGCGGGAGGTATTCCATACCGTTACCTGCTGTTTATGGGGATCGTGGGATTTGGGCTGTTTGCCATTGCCTACTTTGTGGTGCTACCGAAGGAATCCGAGCGGGGAGCTGGCCGGATCGAACTCTATCTCGATATGCTCAATGAACGTGAGGTTGATATCAACGGCGATGCCTATGCACCTTACTGGGTGTCCACATCCATAGGTAAAGCAGGATACAAGGGCATCGGATGGAATGCCGATAGCCAACGCGGCTCTCTGCACGACAAGAAGTACATTCCTTGGAAAACGGCCCACAACGACTTCATTTTTGCGGTCATAGGCGAGGAGCAGGGGTTTCGCGGTAGCCTGCTTTTGCTGACCGGGTATTCTCTACTCCTAATCCAGTGTCTATTCATCGCGTTTTACAGCCGCGATAGCTCAGGGAGAATCATCTCTGCGGCAGTCGTGGCGTTGCTGTTCGCCCACATTTTTGAAAACATAGGCATGTGTGTTCTACTCACACCGATCACAGGTATTCCACTGCCCCTAGTCAGTTACTCGGGGACATTTGTGGTTATGTGTATGTTTTTGTTAGGTTTGGTGCAGAGCGTATGGGTGCACCGGAATGCGGAAATAGACGAGCCTGCTGAGGACCTCGAGAGGAGGAAGTTCGGCTAGAGTGATAGCTCGATTAATGTGTGTGTGAGGAGTCGTCCTCCCACGGTGTGTCACGCACCTCCTTCGATTCCGGGTGCATAATGTCTCGCTGAGCACCCTTTTTTCTAACCAGTGAGCGCCGGAATTTGCGGTATTCCTCGTGCATCAGGCTGTTGATGTAATCAAATGTAACCGCCAGTGACAGCATAAGCGGTAGCACAATCAGGAGGTGATACAGAGAATCCTCGAGTCGGTTTGTCAATATGGCGGCTATCCCCATGTAGATCTCCCAGCAGGAAACCAAAACGGCAGCCAGAGTTCCCAGAGTGAGAATGAACTGGCGCATGGTTTGGTTAAGAATTAGGAATGGGTAATTTGGAATGGCGAGGCCGTGAATCCTAACTCGTAATGGGCCATTGAGAGTTACCACTCAATCGCGGTGGCTGCCCAGGTGAGCCCGGCGCCAAATACGACTAGAATGATGTTGTCGCCTCGTTCGAATCTGCCCTCACGATGCGCCTCATCCAAGGCGATGGCTACTGCGGCAGCCGAGGTGTTGCCATACTTGTGAAGGTTCACGTAGACCTTTTCGTTTGGTATAGTCAGTCGATCGGCGATAGCATCGATAATACGAAGGTTCGCTTGATGCGGGACTACGAGCTTGATGTCGTCAGGCGTTAACCCGGCGCGTTCGATGACTTTTTCTGCTGCGTTACGCATGGCATTGACAGCCAGCTTAAAGACTTCGCGGCCTTGCATCGAAAGCGTGTTGAGATGTTGGTCAGCATTGGCGGCGGTGATTGGGCAGGCGGAACCTCCACCGCCGATTTTTAACAAATCTGTATGGCGTCCATCGCTTCCGGTCTCGGTGGCGATGATCCGTCCTTCTCCTGACTCAGACTTTCGCAGAACTGCGGCGCCCGCACCATCGCCGAAAAGCACACAGGTGTTTCGGTCCTCCCAGTTCGTCACTGAGGAAAGTTTTTCTGCTCCCACAATCAGAGCGTTTTCATAGGCACCATCTGAAATGAGACGACGGGCGATTTTCATCGCATAGAGAAATCCTGAGCAGGCGGCGGAAATATCAAATGCAACCGCAGAATTTGCTCCCAGAGCCGTCTGAACGTAGCATGCCGTTGCCGGGGTTGGTGTGTCTGGAGTGATGGTAGCTACGATGATCAACTGCACATCTTCATGGGCGATTCCTGCCTGATCGAGCGCGCGCTGACCAGCCTTGGTTGCCATGTGAGATGTGAACTCGTCGTCTGCTGCGATGCGCCGCTCCTTGATGCCGGTTCGGCTCGTGATCCACTCGTCACTGGTATCGACCATTTTTGCCAGGTCGTCATTGGTAAGGATGCGTTCGGGCAGATAACTGCCGGTTCCGGCAATCTTGACTGGGTGGTCGGTGGCTTCACTCATAAGAAATCAAACAGTGTTCGCTGGCGTGAAATGTAGCGATTATCCAGAGGATGAACAGCTTTATGTCATGGGCGGTTAATTTCCGTCAGTGCGGTCTCGATATGAGGATTCACCTCGAGACTGACGGTCTCACGCGCCACGCGGATGGCATTCTGGATGGCAAGTGCGGATGAACCACCGTGTCCGATGATGCAAACCCCATTGACACCGAGCAGAGGTGACCCTCCGACGTATTCGTAGCTGCTCTTCTTTTTTACCGCTTTGAATGCGCCACGAGCAATGGCTGCTCCCATGATACGGAAGGGGCTGCGTTTAAACTCGAGCTTGAGCCACTTGGACATTGCCTTGGCGGTTGCCTCACAAGTTTTCAGAATGATGTTCCCCGTGAATCCGTCACAGACGACAACGTCGAGCTTGCTATCAAAGAGATCGTGCCCCTCGACATTACCGATAAAGTCAAATGGCGCACGCCCCGTTGATTCAAGATGCTTGAGTAAGGCGAATGTCTCCTTGGTGAAGGTTGTGCCTTTCTCGTCTTCTTCGCCGTTTGACATCAGCCCGACTCGTGGACGATCTACACCGAGAACGTTATTCGCGTAGACGGCTCCCATCAGTGCGTAAGTGACAAGATGTTGAGGTTTGGCTTCGGGATTGGCTCCAGCATCAAGAAGCTGGCATATGCCATATTCGTTTGGAATGGCTGTGGCGATGCCTGCACGTTCGACTCCCTTGAGAGTTCGGAGTTTTACGGTGGCGGCAGCTACGGCAGCGCCTGTGTTGCCAGCGCTCACGACGGCATGTGCATCACCGGACTTAACGAGATCGGTCGCTACCGAGATGGATGAGTTTTTTTTCCGGCGAAGTGCTTTTGCCCCTGACTCATCCATGCCCACCACCTCGGACGCGTGGACAATCTTGATGCGGCTGTCAGTGATGCCATGCTCTTTGATGAGGTGACCAATCACTTCGGAGTCACCCACGAGATAGAGTTGATCGATGTCCTTGTAGAGCTTGAGCGCGTTGCGTGCGCCTATGATGTTAATCTCAGGGGCGTGGTCTCCGCCCATGGCATCCAGTGCGATGTTCATAGAGAAAAAACTAGAGGTTTCTGATAGCCGCGTAAACCCTGAAAAGGAAAGACGCGATATGAGAGGGTAGGGTGAAAACAAAACGTAGCGGAATGCCGAGGCATTCCGCTACGTTGAATGATTCATCAGTAAAATGAATGCCTCGTTAGAGGGCATCCACTTCGAGCACCTGACGCTCGCGGTAAGTTCCGCAGTGCGGGCATGCAATGTGTGAGGGCACGCGGCTCTCGCACTCGGGGCACGTCTTGAGCTTCGGTGTACGCCAGCGGTTTGCTCCGCGGCGCATCTTTTGCTTCATTTTGGATGTTCTGCGCTTAGGTACGGCCATGGTAGTGGTTGGTTAAATGGTTGATTTTGATGAGATACAGAGTGTTTTCTGATAGGAAATCATGACTCAGATGAGTCGTCCTGAATTGCGTCCAGAGCGTCCCAAGGATTGGGTGCTTCGTCGCGGGGAGGGGTCTTTACATCATCCCTGGTGGGTTTGTCCACTGCTAAATACCGGGAATCCACTTCGCAGTCCATAGGCTCGTCAGCCTCGTCACAACGTGGATAATCAGGGAAACGGACCACAATTTCCTCTCTTAGACAGTCTACAAGGTCCACTTGGGAGCCCGTGAGCTCGATACTCAGATCAAAGGAATCCACAATAATCGTCTGCTCAAACTTCTGTAATGTACGCACACAGGTGAAGCGCATTTTGACCTCCAGGCTACCGCGCACCAGTAGCTCGGAATCAAATTTCTGTAGATGGAGGTCGTATTCAAGAGGTCCAGCCGCGTTCAAATCTCCATCAGGCAGGTCAAAGATCGATCCGTCCAACTCTCCTGAGAAGGTTTTTCCCTCCTCGGGCAAAGTAGCGGTGTCAATAGTAAGGTGCTTTTTCATGAATTGCAGTCAATTAGGAAGCGCTCAGATGGATTGCCTTGTCTTGCTGCGGCACTGTTCTTCCGATTTCCACCGCACATGGAGCACCGGTTTCCTCAAGTGTTTCCATGACAGCGTTGAGATTTTCCTCAGGCACACTTAGTAACAGTCCACCGGACGTCTGGGCGTCGGCTGCAATAAGCTGTAGCGCATCGCTGACGTTATCGGCGATATCCAGACGTGGCATCGCGTGCTCAAGGTTCTTGCGGGTGCCTCCGGGGACACAGTCATCGATGACGTGTTGCATGACCTCGGGCGACATCGATGGTAGCAGTGAGGCGTCAATTTCGGCGGACACACCACTGCCGTCGCATAACTCGATCAGATGACCTGCCAGACCGAAGCCCGTGATGTCTGTGCAGCAGCGGACCAGCCCGCGTTCCGCTAGGGTAGCGCCAGGCTTGTTAAGTGTTGCCATCAATTCACTGGCGTGATTGGCGAGTTCTTCCGAGCAAATTCCACGTTTGATTGCGGTGGAGACAATACCGCTGCCCAGCGGCTTAGTGAGGAGAAGGATTTCGCCCGGGCGTGCATGCGCATTGGCCAGATGGCGTTCAGGGTGCACCATGCCAGTCACTGCCAGGCCGTAGATAGGTTCTGGGTTTTTGATCGTATGTCCGCCTAGAAGACTGCACTCTGCTTCAACACACATTTCCGCACCACCACGGAAAATCTCACGGATAGTATCGTTGTCGATCACATCGGACGGCATGCCGGCAATGGCGAGAGCAGTTAGTGGCCGGCCTCCCATAGCATAAACATCTGAGAGCGAGTTCGCTGCTGCAATACGGCCATAGAGCAATGGGTCGTCGACAATCGGTGTGAAAAAATCCGTCGTCTGCACCAGTGCACGATCGTCGTCGATTTTGAACACACCGGCGTCGTCCGCAGTTGCGGAACCTACGAGCAAGCGCTCATCCTGATGTTGAGGCAACCCATGCAGAACCTGCGTGAGCGACTCGGGGTCGAGTTTAGACGCTCATCCAGCACAGGAGGCTAGTGATGTGAGGCGTATGGTATCTTTGTTGGTCATGATGATTTAGCTTGAGCAAGTGCGGTGAGTGCTTTCTGAGAGCAAGGTTCTAGCATGTGTGCATGCGTTCGCAAGTCAGAGAGTAAAAGTCTGCGTAATATTGCGCTTTTTTTGCTTCTAGGATGTCAAATTTCCTAGCAAGCTACGACGCACTTACCCCATGAGTGAAGTCACCAGTAACCCCGACGCCCCGGTTTGCAAGCCCACCAAGTGGTTCCTGTGGCGCGCCCTCGCCATGCTCACGATGTTCAGTGTGTTTGCTATTCTCTTTTTTAAGGACGGTATGTGGGGCTATCGCGAGAAAAATCTCCACTTCTATGTGCATGAGGCGTTTGTCCAGGCTGGGAAGGATTTTCAAAAAATGGATGACTCTGCGGAAGCCGATTGGAAAAAATATGTATCAGGGAAAAAAGTTCTCTTCCCCGATGACGCGTCCGAAGTGTTACCCCGCGATGCTGATATCGACATGCCCTGGCCAGAGGAAATAGCCGACGGCTTCAGCCTGATGAAGGAGAAGGGTGGTCAGAATGGTGCGGCGCGGCTTTGGGAAGACTATAGTGGCGCTCGTGAATGGAGTTCCGAGACAGAAGAGAAACCATTTAAAAAAGGCAAAATCACCGAGCAGTTTGTCGCCCTCGGCGTGACCGGTCTACTCGTCGCCGTCACTCTGTTTTTCCTCATCCGCACCATGAACCGCCAAATCAGCGCGAACGATGATGCACTGCACACCCAAGACGGTCGCAGGATTCCCTACACCGATATGGTGAGAGTGGATAAACGCAAGTGGGACACCAAGGGGCTCGCCTTGATCTACTACAAAGATGGTGATGCGGAAAAGAAAGCCAAGATCGACGGCATGGTTTACGGCCAGTTTAAGGAAGAGGACGGAGCACCTGCAGAAAAACTCTTCGCCTACGTCATGGAGCGATTCAAAGGCGAGGTGATTGAATACAGCGACCTCGACGAAGAAGATGAGGAGGCTGACGACTCGGTGGCCGAAAGTGGCGACGCCGATGAAAATAAAGATAACAATTCATGATTTTCATGGTTGCCAAGTCTCATTCCCACAGTTAAATCACTCTCACCAACCAACCAGCATTCATGTCTGATAATACCGAAGCAAAAGTAAAAGATATCATCGTCGAGCAACTCGGCGTAAACGCCGATCAAGTTAAGCCAGAAGCCAAGTTCATTGAGGACCTTGGTGCAGACTCTCTCGACACCGTCGAGCTTGTCATGGCCTTTGAGGAAGAGTTTGGAATCGAGGTTCCCGACGAGGATGCTGAGAAGCTGCAAAGCGTCGGCGACGTCGTTACTTACGTCAACAACGCCTCCTAGTTCCCGCTTGAAAAAATTTCAAAGGGCAGGCTCTTAGCGGGTCTGCCCTTTTTGTTGCGTTGTCGAGCAATCGCCCCGATAGTGGGGTCAGCGCAATTCATCACTCACCAACCATCATAACGTGGAGCACTCACCAGACAGCATTCAGTATGCCATGGAGACAGCCCGACTCATCCATGAGCCGGATCGCAGGATCGATACTTTCGGTGCCACACGTTTCAAGTTCACCATGCTCAGCGAACCGATGGACTCCATCGGTCAGGTTCGTCTCCGCCATGGTGAGATGGAAGCGCAAAAGCCCCAGATCATTCGCCCCGATGGTATGCAGGGCGTGGAGTTGGATGGCTTTAACGAAAAAGCAGGCGAGTATATGGACTGGCTTAAGGCAAACAACCTGGAGCCGGTGTTTTTTCAATATGGTTTCACGTTCAAGCGGGGCAACGTGACTGAGGAACTGCTGCACGACTCCATGAATGCCGTTCGTGGACGTGTCTTGGATGATGTCAGGTCCTCTGGAGATCCCATGCTTGCTGTGATGGAGGGTGTGGATGACGCTTGGGAAGTGTGTTTGCTCAAGTTCGCGATCGACATGATAAGCAAGTCCTCGGATATCAATACCTTTGACTTCAAGCGCAAGGGTTTGCTCTAAACTGAATTTTCAGTGGCAAGAACCACGTTTTTTATCTATCATCTTGCGCATGCGCATCCTGCTCATCATCAAGGCCATTGCAGCACTGCTTGTGCTCGGTGCCATGGGCGGTACTGCCTACCTCATGAAGGAATACACGGGTACCGTAAAGGACATGCCCGGAACAATGATGGAGCGACAGCAAAAGATCGAACTGACTCTGAAAAAAAAGGCAGAGCAGGGCGTCCGATCCGATAATGAGCCTGGTGAAAAAGCATTCCAGCGCGCTAAAGAACTGCTCGCCATGGAGTCAATGGTCGAAGCCGAGGAAAAACTCAAATATATCGTCAGTTTTTATCCGTCGGCCAAGTCGGCTTCCGAAGCACGGCGGATTCTCGGTGAAATAAATATCGATAGATTGTTAGACCCTGAATTCAAGGAAGGAAAAAAAGTCATCTCAGTGAAGAGTGGTGATAGTTATACCAGGATTGTTAGCAAAAACAAAACCACCTTCGATAGCCTGATCCATCTGAGTAAATTGAAACAAACAGAGCACAATAGGCTCCGCATCGGTCAGAAACTCACAGTCATGCCGCTTGATCTGCGAGCTGTCATCGACACACGCCGTAAAACTCTCACACTCTGGCGCGGTGGCGATTACGTCAAAGAGTATCCGATCCAAAAAATTTCCTACAAAGCAAATAAGGACGTCAATCGGCTGAAGATCGGTTCTGTCCGTGGCTGGTATCGTGATCGCCTTTACCCGAGCCACTCAGAGTTTTATCGGGCTTCCAGCAAGGTCATCCTGCTCAGTGATAAATCGCTTTCCATCCGGTCAATTCCAGAGGATGATGAGGAAGATTACGGATTTGGCTTCTACCTTGATCCCATTGACATGGAGGAACTTCCCTTGTTACTGCGCCCCGGCAATGACGTGGAAATCAGGAACTAATCTCGCAATACAGGCAACAGACAAACGATAACTGGCTACCGACCATATGAAACCACTCGATTTTGAAAAACCCATCGCGGAGCTTGAACATCAGCTCGAAAAGCTCAAGCATAAGGCACAATCCCAAAAGATCGACATGTCTGATGAGATTGATGCCATGGAGCAGAAACTCGTAGACACTCGGGACAACATCTATGACAACCTGACCCCATGGCAACGCGTGCAGATCGCACGTCACACTAACAGACCATTCATGCTCGACTATATTTCACACGTCTTTGATGACTTTTGCGAACTCCATGGAGATCGCCACGTTGGCGATGACCACTCCATGCCGGGTGGATTCGCCACCCTTGGTGAGCAGCGCGTCGTTGTAGTGGGTCACCAGAAGGGAAGGGACACCAAGGAAAATCTGTTACGCAACTTCGGTAGTGCGCACCCAGAAGGTTACAGGAAATCCCTCAGACTGATGAAGCTCGCGGAAAAATTCCATCTGCCTGTTATCGCTCTGATCGATACCCCCGGCGCGTTCCCCGGCATTGGTGCCGAGGAAAGAAACATCGCCGAGGCAATCGGGTTCAACCTGCGCGAGATGATGCGACTCAAGACCCCGACCGTTGCCGTTGTCTTAGGCGAGGGCGGTTCAGGTGGTGCTCTTGGAATCGGAGTTACTGATCGCGTGCTCATGATGGAGAACGCTTACTACTCGGTGATTAGCCCGGAAGGCTGTGCCGCGATTCTCTGGAAACACCGCAAGCATGCGCCCGAGGCCGCCGAGGCGATGAAAATCGCAGCGCCTGACCTAGGGAAACTGAACCTTATCGATGAGGTTATCCCCGAACCCAAGGGCGGAGCGCACATTGACCATGCACAGGCGGCCGAAAACCTTCGCCATGCGGTCATTACCCAGATCCACGCCCTTCAGGAACTCAGCATGGATGATTTGTTAGATCAGCGCTACCAGAAGTTCCGAGCCTACGGTGAGTGGCAGGGTGAGGCGTAGCCCCCTGGGTCTATCTCTGGAGGCTGGGGTTCCGTAGTTTTTTTCTAACGATTTCAGAAGCGAAATCTCCAATGATGACGATGCAGGCACTGAGGAGAATAAAAAAGAGCCATTCATCATAGTTGTCTCTCGCTCGTGCTTCATCAATGAGAAATCCTAGAGAGCTGATGCCAAGAAGGCCAAGCACCGTGGCATCGCGGATGCACGTTTCCCAACGGTAGAAAAAATACAAGACCATGCGGTTAAAGTAAGCGGGAAGAACCGAGAACAAGTATCCTTGTAGACGGTTTCCACCTTGGGCTAGCTGGACCTTGGTGTGATTTAAATCCGAGTGGTCTGCTAGCTCCCCCCCGAGTCTGCCGACAATGCCGTAATTGTGGATAGCAAGTCCCAAGATGAGTGGCCAAGCAGTAGGCCCAAGCATTTGTAGGAGCAAGAAGGCTAGTAGAAACTCCGGCATGCTGCGGCAGAGAATAAAGAGTGCGCGCAAGAAGAGTGAGGTAAGCTTATGGAGCAAATTCAAGACACGATTGTTGCCAGCATAAATGCCGTAAGGATTTTCCTCATTGAGAGACTTGGAGCTCCACGGCAAGGTGATCAGTCCCATGATAAAGGCGAGTATCATCGCGGCAGTGCCGATGTAGAGCGTCTGTAGCGAGGCCTCCACTCCTTGTTCCAGAATAAGCTGTTTTGCCCATGGTATGGCATCGCTCCAGTCGCCGGATTTTTGCACCGGGTAGGGTGTGATTTCCTCGGAGAGAAAGCGTTCCAGATTTGACATGCGCTGCTCCCAGCTGAGTTTTGAGAACAGAGAATCGCCTGTGGTCCAGGAAATGGTAGTGAGACCGATGGTAAAGATAGCGGTTATTGTGAGGAGTCGTCGCTTCGGCTGGACTCGGCGTAATGAGCTCGGTGAAAGGTTTTCCGGGAGGTGTTTCGCGGACGGGTAATTCGTCATGCTCTTGCGGATGTAGTGGCTAGAGCGCTCTACGATCAGGATCAAAGCGAGTAAGGCGTATAGCAGTGTCCACAGTTCATTATAGTAGTTGTCTTCAAAGGCTGTTTCAATGTGGAGCCCGATCGTGGATATGCCAACGAAACCTAAAATCGCTGCCGAGCGAATGGCGCATTCAAAACGGTAGAGGGTATAGCTGACGATGTCTTTTAGTGAGATCAGGAATGTGCCGTATAGCCAGGATGCAAAGGTGCCTCCCCCCAAGGATTGAAGGTAAGCTTTGGCGTAGCTTGGTTGTTCATCAAGCAGTTCAGAAAATACTTTAGCCAAGCTGCAGCTGTATGGGATGGACAGTGCGACGATCACGGCCATGGGCGAGGTGCCGAGGGCTGTTATGAAGATGAGTGCCCACAGTATTTCATGAACGGATCTGCCAGCTGTGGTAACCGTCCGTGTGATACGGTGGGTTATCGCGAGGGTGAGGCGTGTGACGACTGACTTCGAGCGAGGTGGCCACCAGGACTTGGACGACAGGAAGCCAAGAATGAGTCCGACCGGTAGAGATAAAGAGATAGCGCATACAGCGTATTGGAGGGTGTTCCATAATGCTTCGCCGATTTTATGCCAGAATGGCGGAGCCGACTCCGGCATATCCGGGTCTTGGTAATCCAGTGCGGGTTCGAGCGCCGCAGCAAAGAATTTTTTTATCACCCCCATCCCATACTCTTGAGGGAAGAAGTCTGCCCACTTGATCTGCGTGGAGTAGATGCAGAATACGAGTAAAGGGATCAGGAGTAACAGAAAGATCCTGCGTGCGCCCTTGTATGGTTTCAAGGAAATCATGGCTCTACCAATTCAGATTCAGAAAGGTGGTATAGCTCTTCGAGTTGCTCTGTTGATGGCTCAGGGGAATCAAATAAGATATGCCCATTTTTCAAGCCAATCATGCGTGGGAAAAACTCACGTGCCAGATTCACATTTTGAATCGACATCACCAGTGTGAGTTGGTTCTCTGTCGCAATTTCTGATAGTAAAGTAATGAGGCTGCGGGCTCGTGCTGGATCTACTGCAGAAATCGGTTCATCTGCTAATAGAGTGTGTGCCTGCTGAAACAGCGCGCGGGCAACGGCTACGCGTTGTTGTTGTCCGCCGGACAGGGTAGCCGTGTGTTGGTACATCTTTTCAGGGATGCCTACCCTTTGTAGCAGTGAGAAGATGTGTTGGAGGTTTTTTTGTGGTGGGATCAGGAATTTGGATAGCATCCCCAGCGCAGAGTGCTTGCCCACTCTACCAAGTAGGATATTTTGAAATACCTTGAGTTGTGGGATAAGCCCTAAATCCTGTGGAATGTAGGCTATCTCACTACGGAGCCTGCGTAGATCCTTGTTGCTAAGGCTATCTAGATGCGATTCTGCCCTATCCGATTCTATAAGGCTGTAGCTGCCAGAGTTTTGCAGCACTTGCCCGTTGAGCAGCTTGAGCAGAGTCGTTTTGCCGCTACCTGAAGGACCAATGAGAGCAACGTGCTCACCCTGCCTGATCTCTAAGGAAATATTACTCAGAGCAACGGTAGCACCAAAACTCTTGGTGATGTCTGTGAGTTGAAACACAGGATTTAAAATGCCCCTCCCACTCTCAAGCGGGAGGGGCGATAAAACTATTCTTTAAAGAAGCCTAGCTCTTTAGCAATCGTAACGATGTTTGCGAAATCTTCGTTCTTTGCTTCGATCAGGCCCTCTTCACGCTTGAGAACTTTAAGAACCTCCTCGTCCTTACAGTCGATCAAAGCCTTTTGAAGTTTGTCGATGAAACCAGCACCAAATGTTTCATCAAGTGATGGATGTGCGGTAAAGTTGTAGTCAGCATACCCGGGGGTTTCCCAGATGATTTTAGCTTTGTTGGGGTCGATTTCCCCGGATTTGGCCATGCTGTCGTAGGTTTTGTAGCTTAATACACCCGCTTGCACGGAGCCTTCATTGACAGCATTGGCAGTGCCTGCATGACTTGCCTTGCCAGTAAATTGGACAGGCTTGGAGAAGAACTCTTCGGGAGTCTTGCCTGTTTCTTTCTGGATAAACCAAGTTGGCATTAAGCGGCCAGAGGTAGATTTTTTAGAGCCGAACGTAAATGTGAGATCGGCAATGCCCTTGGGGAATTCATCAGACTTTTCCAGTCCAGTGGATTCATGCGCGATGAAGTAAGACTTATACTTAGGGTCGACAACTCCTTGGACGATAGCGCGAGATCCCTCGACGCGAGCACGGGCTTGCACGCCTGTTAGTCCGCCGAACCATACCAGCTGGACTTCGTTGTTAGCGAACCGATTGACTGAAGCACTGTAGTCTTGTGAGTTAACATACTCCACTTTGACGCCGAGCTCTTTGGCAAGGTAGTCACTGAGCGCCTTGTATTTGATGCTTTGATCAGATACCTTCTTATCTGTAATCGCAGTGATGCGTAGGACTTTTTCGTCACCGTTCGCATTGTTTGTTTCTTCATTCTTCCCGCAACTGACCAGGGCAATTGCACCAGCATAGATGGATGCCAGAACGACACCTCTTAGTATACGTTCTCGTTTCATATATTTGTAGTGGCCATTATAACCGCCCCTAAAGCGCATAGGCATAGGGGGCATGTCTAGGAAAAACGTGTGACTCTTGATACGTTTTTCCATCTTGTGACATGGGAGCCGAAAACCTGCAATTTATTGCACTCAAATGAATGATTTTATTCCCCTGATCATCACATTTTTCCAAGCTATGTGAATAATTTGATGGTCCTAATGGTTCATTTTAAGGGCATTGTGAGAGCGAGTGAAAAAACTTTGGAAAAAGGTGTCGAAAGGTGTTGACCTGAGACGATTTTCAGATAGTTTCCGCCCGCCGCTCCACCGGAGGGCACGCGAGAGACAGCAAGGTCGATCGGGGACACCATGAGAATGGCAGCTTTCAGAGCTG
>JARFPV010000424.1 GCA_029288115.1 Akkermansiaceae bacterium
CGTCAGTCACGCGCACATGGCAGGTGGCACATGAACAGACTCCACCGCAGATGGCGTCAATACCGGTAACTCCATAATCCGTGGCCACTTCCATGAGTGTGCCTTCGGCGTTTTCGATGGTAGTTTTTTCTCCGTCGGCAGTAATAAAGGTAACTTTGGGCATAATGATTTTGGTTGCTGGGTCTATTTGTATGAATCCTCTAAGGAATGGCAATATAGAACAAATAGAGAGGGCGAATTTTTTTTCGTAAACTACCCGGTTTCCGGCATGAACGTGGGCATGATGATTCCGGAGTTTGTTGATGACTCACCATGGACTTGGGAAACATGGAGCTCAAGGTTTCGGGCGCCCAAGTGATACAAGGCGGCCACAAGGTACTTCTGGCTGGCAGGCACGAGGAATACCGGACGAGCATCGGGATTGGCATGATGATGGGCGCAGATGAGAGCCAGAGAGTCTTGCCAAGTGGTGCATACCCCAGGTCCTAACATCTTGCTTGCTGGATGATTCACTGCGTTTAGGAAACCGGTGATCTGCCCGTCCTTTTCGATGACAAGGCACCGCCAGATCTTGCGTTGGTTCTCGATGAAATACCGGTAATCTTTTTCCCGCCGGATACCACACAATCTCATTTCGAGGTCTGCCATGGCAGTGGCGTCTTTCGGAGTGGCCTGTCTGATCGTAGTTGTCGGTTTAGGAAGATTATCGGCGCTCCATTCTTCAGGAAACTGCATGTCCTGATACAGTTCCTGCGGAGTGAACCCCGCTTTGGTGTAGAGCGAGTAGGAATCCAGATTCATCGCACTGGATACGAGCCGGACGGGTTTGTCATCAGCACGGTGGATGATCTCGGAAAGCAGTTTGCGCGCCACGCCAAGTCCCGCTGCCTCAGGGTGCGTATTCATAATGCCGAGCGAGACATGCGTTTCACGTGGATGATAAAAACAGCTGCCGATGATTCTATCATCATCTGAGACCGCGACCAAACAGCATCCCGGATCGAGATCCTCGTAGACATCGGTGAAGAGTCGGCAGGCGAGTGGGTTACCGGGCTCAAAAATGTCGTGTCCCCGGTTTTGTTGGTACCAGTGATTGGTGCCCAGGTGGATGAGGGACGCAATCTCATCGAATTCATCTGGCTGAGCTGGGCGGATGGTCATGATGGTATGTGATTGATTGCCTGGTGCTCTAGAAGCATGGCTTCGGGTGGCGCAGGTTATTTTTCGGACTTGGAATATGTCTTCCAGTGATGAGTGATCAATTTTGTATCGGCAGCTTTGGAGGTGACGAGGTAGCGGTATCGGGAGACATATTTTTTGCCGGGGAGGATCTTGAATGGGCCATCCACCATCGGGGCGAAACAGAAGTATGGTTTGTTGGGATGGATGCGAACGTGTTGTGGAGCGCGAAAATTTGTGGGGCTACAAAAGACGGCTGCGGAGACCTCCTGTCCATCGATCTTACCGGTGAATGCGACCCAGTCTGGGCGGGTGTGGTTGCCTTTCCAACGGTCTTTCCCCTCGCTGGTTAGATACTGCAAGTCGCCGGGGCCGATGCTGTGGTCTCCCTTGTCCTTCACCCAGGCACGATTGCCTCGGAAAGCCATCCCGCCGTAGTGGTATTTTTCGAGGGTAAGCGGTTGGGGGGAAGCGCATTCCTGAGTGCTTTCGATATCGATCAGGAAATAGTCCGCCGGTGTCTGGTGAATGGTGACGGTCCAGATTTCGTGGAGCACATCGGTTCTCTTGTTACCAGAACCGACCGTGTAGGCATGTTTGACGCTGAACGAAACGAACTGCTTTTCCCGCTTCAGGTTGACCACTTCACGGAACTCGACTCTTCCAAGCTTTTTGGCCTGATTCCAGAAATCGACTTTTTTGCCGTCGTATGTAGCTTTGGTCCAGGCAAAGAAAAGCGCGTGCTGGTGGGCGTGATCAGCCGGGAAGTCGCCGGTGATTTCCTGTCCAGTGGGAGAGTAAACCGGATGGATGTAACCGCTCCGGCGGAAATGAGGTGCAATTCCCTCTGGCACAGGTTTTTCGGTCTTGATGTAGCTCAGCACGGGCTTGCCACGGAGGGTCACACGGATTTCATCACGGGTCTCAGTCAGTTTTAATTCATCTGCGTGAACCGCCTGCGCAATGAGGGAAGCACTAATAACTATCAGATACGTAATTTTTGTTAGATTCTTCATGGTGTATTGGTCAGAATTTCAAGACCTTGCGGGTCCACTTCTTCGGAGGGTGTTTTGGGTCGACGAAGGGCATGCGGTCAAATGCCGCCCCGTCACCTACGACGCGTGGGTCGCCCGTTTCCCGCAGGATGTCCATCATGCGTTTTGTTAGGCTTTGCAGGGCTTTGGCATACTGGGGATCGGTCGCGACATTCTTGAGCTGGTCCGGGTCGGATTTCAGATCGTACAGTTCGAACTCCGGACGGGCCGAAAAGGCATAGTCGAAGTGCTTTTTGTGAGACTCTTGATGAGTCATTAGGAAAACTTTGGTCGGGCTGGCATCCATGTCCGGGTATGCGAGGTAGTGATTCATGAGCAGGTCTTTTGGCAGGGCGTTGGGATCATAGACGACCCCCATGGGCAAGCGGTCCGGTTTGAAATTGCGGATAAGGAGGTAATCTGCCGTCCGCATGGCACGAGACGGGTAGGGTGCGCGATCACGCTGTGCCTGGCCCACGTGGCGCTCGCGCCCGATGATGACGTGATCCCGTGCCGGTTCCACCATGCCACTTTTTTCTGATGTCAGCACAGGCATCAAACTGTTTGCCAGCATGTGCTCCGGCGGCTTGATGCCGGCTGCTTCCAGAACCGTTGGCGCGATATCCATCAAGCTGACAAAGTCATCAACCTTACGGCTGGGTTTGATACGCTCCGGCCAGCATACCAGAAGAGACACCATCGATCCAAAATCGTGCAGGTTGCATTTCCCTCTGGGCATGCCGGGCATTCCGTGGTCGCCGGAAATGATCACTAGTGTGTTGTCGAGTTCGCCCCGGGATTCCAATTCATTGATCAACTCATTCACCATGGCATCCCACGCGAGTGCTTCGCCCAGGTAATCGGCAATGTCTTCCCGAACATCATGCACATCAGGAAGAAACGCGGGGAGCTTGCCCTTCAAGCGATCAGGATCCAGTCCCCATATTTTTTTTCCTGAACCTCGCGTCCACTGCCGGTGTGAGTTGTGTGGGCCGAACCAGTAGAAGAATGGTTTGTCCTTGGGTTTCTTGTCGAGGAAGTTACGGAAATTGGACCGGACCATCGAGAATATCTCCTTCTTTCTTGCCTCGATGTCAGGGGCTGCGCAAACAGCCTGGGAGAAGTGGTTGATCGGTAGGGCATGAGTCCGGTCCACTAGGCTGGCTGGCTTGTTGGTTGTCTTTCCCCAGTGCATGACGTGGTAGCCATGTTGGACCAGAAGTCCTGAAAAACCTGGCAGTGATTTGTAGGGGTCCTTTGTCTTGCCATATTCCTGATGATGCAGGAATGCATTGCTGCCACAGCGGTAGAATGGCATGCCGGTTGAAACCGAAGCACGGCACGGTTTGCAACTCGGCGCACTGACAAAGGCATGCTTGAACACCACCCCGCTGCGTCCGATTTTATCCAATGCCGGAGTATGAATCACATCATTGAGCCCTGGCCTGCCCGCTTCCCGGTAGATGCTCGCGTAACGTCCCCAGTCGTCAGAGAAGCAGAACAAGATGTTAGGTCGGTCTGCAGCTGCTACAGGTGTTATCATCAAGACCCACGCAGCATGCGCCACCGCAATAGTGATTGATCGTTTCACTGACATGGAGCCAACCATGTCTGATCGGTATCAAATAGGAATCATTTTTTGAGTGTTCTCCAGCCGCCACACAGAGACCTGATATTGGAGAAAATGATTCTCGGGATTATTTCAGTGACTGAATATAGAGGATCAGCGATTCGATCTGGTCTTCCCGTAGCACGCCGAGGTAGGATGCCATGCCGACACCGGTTTTTCGGGTCTCAAATCCCTTGGTGATCCGGCGTGATGGATCGATAATCGACTCGCGCAGGTAAACTGCATCGGCTTTGTTGATCGTGGTGCCGTCAGTGAATTCGCGTTTTGACCCGAAGAGCCCTCGCCACGATGGGCCGACGACCAGGCTGGGTTCCTCGGCGACTTTTTTCGAACCGTCCACGCTGTGACAGGCTACGCAGCCGTAAGTGGTGGCAATCTTGCGTCCTCTCTCTGCCATAGGCTTGGGAAACTTACGACCCGCAGTCGTAGCACGTGGTTTGAGGTTTACTGTACGTTCCTTGAATCCGAGCGCCTGTAGTTCGGCGGGTTTCAGCCGGTGGGCGGTAAGATACGCCGATGAAACCTGATCCGGTGCGACGCGATAGGTGACGCGCAGGCTGTGCACTGGTTTCATGTCAGGGATACCGAGAAAGACAGACTGGCGGTCTTTCGATAGGTAAATGCTGGAAAGGCCGAGCAGTTCCTGTCCGGGTTTGCCATCCAGATTGAAGTGACCCGACCCATACTTAATCGTGCGCTTATAGTTCCAGCAGTCCACTGTGTAGTTGGTAAAATTTTTCGCCAAACTGGTATCGAGTTGATGGTCGAAACGCAGCAGGATGCCTTCTTTAAAGGCACGGATTTCACGGGGGACCCATGAGCGCTGCTCCGTAGGCCGGACCCGGTAGAGCCCCTGGATTTCCTTGCCGACCGTACCCCATAGATTGAAGCCGCCGACGTAGAGTAATTGGTCGACCGGGTTGACCCGTCCACCCAACAAACCGGTAGGCAGGCCTTCCATCAGTGGTACAACGGCTCCTTGGTCTTGATCGTTTCCAAGGTAAATCTTGAACAGGGCGGGCCGGTTGTAACCAATATGAATCAGGGAGTCATTGATCGGCCCCATCTGTGACTTGCGTAGCCAGACTTGTCTGGCGCCGGATTGGTTGACGAAATGAGGGAGCCAAAGCGGCGGTTCCTCAATCTTTTTACCTGTGTTGGCTTTCGGGCCGAGGAAGGTGGGCTGGAATCCATAGTATTTCCCGGGTTGAATCACGTGGAGTGGGGTAGCGGGAACCCAGTGGCCTTGTTGGTCACTTGCGGTGAGCAGTCCGGTATCCGGATCGACCCCTAGGAATGGTTGTCGCAGACCGGTTGCGATCACCTCGAGCTTTTTGCCATCGGGTGAGATTTCCAGTATGGTGCCATTGTACTTGCCCCGCGTGGTGCCAACCTGGCCGCCCTTGGCGAGATAGTATCCGCCGCCGGGTTTGAGCTCGAGACTCATGGCGAACTCGCGTGTTTCGGCAGTCTGTGCGGCGAGATTGGAAAGGCATTGGTAAAGGTCGGCTTCTCCATTATTGTCGCGGTCGATGAGTTTCGTCAGGCCGTTGCGATCAAATATAATGATGTATCCGTCTTCGATCCTCAGTCCCATGGGCTCGTGGAGTCCAGATGCATATCGCTGCCAGCGGATCTGCTTGCGTCCATGGCCGACCCCATCGGCAATCCATACATCACCATCGAAGGTGACCATGGCAAGACGACCGTCCGGGAAAAAATCGAAATCAGATGGTCGCACGTTCCGCTTCCATGGATTGGGAAGTGGCAACGGGATATTTTCGGCGACTAGTCCATGGCTCTGTATCAGTGGAACATCTTCAGCGAATTTGATCGGTAACGTGTCTTGCCATATTTTAGCGGCTGGCGTGGAGTCAAATTTGCCCGACTTGACCCGCTTTGTGGAGATAGTTTTCTCCGTGCAGTGATAGCTAATCTCCAGGATTTGGAGCGCATCTGACGCTGCTAGCGTGCTGCTTTCTTTTCCCGTTCTGATTGAGATCGGTTTGCTGTGGGGTGCTACCTGGATCAGCCGGACGACAGTGAGATTTCCGTCCTTATGGGATATCGACAAGCGCTCTTCGATTTTTGTTCCTCCGACTTCGTAAAGCAAAGTGAGGCCATCCCGGTCGAGGCGTAGACCGCCCCACCGTCCTTGCTCGGCAGGGAGTGGTCCCAGCCCAAGCTCTTCCACATCGATGGATCTGGATCTGGGATCCTTGAAGTTGGCAGACTTTCCAGACTGAATTCCCGGGCCGAGAGGAGTAGCGAACAGAGGTGTGCCGATGGGTGTGGGCAGCTTTTTCTGACCACTGGGGGACTTGCGGTGCGGTTGGCGGTACGATCCCGGTGCCATCCCGTTCATGGTGAGATAATTACCCGGTGCTTCCTCCTGCCAGATCAGCGCAACACGTAGCAAGTCAGGGTCAAAACACACGTGAATGCCGTGCCGAAGATTCAGGATGATGCCTCGTGGCGTGAGGTTATCCTTAGGCCAGTCAACTCCGAGTTTGCGTGCATCAAGCGTTTGGCCAAAGAAAGGTAGGCCGTTGTCGGCATACGCGCCATAGGGTGATTTGAGAGCAGTGTGCTTGAGATCCTGCGCGTGGGTAGAGCCGAAAATGAGGGCAACCAGAATAGGCAGCAGGTTATGGCAGAGGCATTTCATGTTCGGTGACGACGCTACCCATCGACCAATCCTCTGCAAAGCAAAATGCCAGTGAACAAGGCCACGAATCAGCCGTCGCTCAGTCTCCTGCGGAGCCAGGGGGATTTTCAATCGAAATGCCTTTTGGCGAATGTCCGGCCTGAACCCGACTTCAGATAGAGTTCAAACCTGTGGGCTATGACCTTGGAGAGAAAAGCAAAGTAGCTCTTGAGAATCCATGGTGCATACTTGGCGCTGTGTTTGCATTTCCTCGCGTTGTGCTCCGCAAGTCGTCGCTTGAGATTGTCGGTTGATCCAACATAATGACGAGCAGGATTATCCACACGCTGTAATATATAAGTATATTACATCAACACACACTGGTTTTAAGTTGGCTTGCTGAGCCAAAATATTAGTTCAGCAAAGATGGCTTGCCGAGCCGTAGTCCTGGGGGATGAATAACCAGCCCGCCTTCACTTCGCTTCGGCGCGGCACCATCCTTCGTCTAGACTCCTGCGGAGCCCAGGCGAAGGCTGGTGGAGGCGGCGGGAGTCGAACCCGCGTCCTAGATACCTGCTGCTTAAGCGTCTACATGTTTAGCTGGACGATAGAGGTTTTAAGAGGGCAGTTGCTCGCCAGCGGCTTGGGCTCTCCGATTAACCTGTTTAGTCTCACCTTTGACCCGGTCACCCGATCTCTGGCCAGTCCACTGGTGTGTCGCCTTCCCCCCTAGTGGACGTCAGGGAGAGAGACGTTGCTGAACAATTAAGCAGCAAGTGCGAGCTCGTTAGAGTCTGCAATTAGTTTGTTTGAACGGCTTTTTAAAGAGGCCAACCGATCAACCTCTACATGCGACTTATGCTTT
>JARFPV010000476.1 GCA_029288115.1 Akkermansiaceae bacterium
CTCTGAACCACAGGTCGATACCACATTTGGCTCTCTCTCACTCGCTGATGACGAGACCGCGTATGCTGTCGAGTATCTGCCCGGCCAGTATGACCAGCGCGCCGATTCTGCAGCTCAATGCATTCAGATTCTATTCCAAGGTAAAAAGCCCCTCGTTTCCAGCGCACACGTCATTGTGCTGAAGGGAACAATTTCTACCGATGAACTTGATGCGGTTAAAAACTACACCATCAATGCGGTTGACTCCCGTGAAGCGTCAATGGACGTCCCTGAGTCGCTGGAAATACCATCAGACATCCCCGACGACGTTGAAGTGCTCGATGGGTTCACTACCGACGGCGAAAGCTCTCTGACCGCAAGACGCGATTCCCTAGGTCTCGCAATGTCTCTCGAAGATCTCGTCTTCACCCAGGCTTACTTTCGCGACGAAGAACACCGCGATCCGACCATCACCGAGATCAAGATGCTCGATACCTACTGGTCGGATCACTGTCGCCATACCACTTTCGCCACCAAGATCGATTCGGTTGATTTTGAAAAGCAGGACGTCATCGCCGAAACCTATGCCCAGTATCAGGCAACACGCCACGAGGTATATGGTGCCGATACCGAACGTCCCGAGACCCTCATGGACATCGCCCTGATCGCCATGAAAAAACTGCGCAAGACGGGTGAACTTGACAATGTGGAAATCTCCGAGGAGATCAACGCCGCCTCCATCGTCGTGCCTGTGGAAATCACGAATCACGAATCACAAATCACAAATACCACGACAGAGGAGTGGCTCGTCATGTTTAAAAACGAAACGCATAACCACCCGACGGAGATCGAGCCCTTTGGCGGTGCAGCCACTTGCCTTGGCGGTTGCATTCGTGACCCCCTGTCCGGTCGGTCTTACGTCTATCAGGCGATGCGCGTCACTGGAGCAGCTGACCCCCGCACACCATTTTCAGAAACGATCCCCGGTAAACTACCACAGCGCAAAATCTGTCGCGAAGCCGCCCATGGATATTCTTCCTACGGAAACCAGATTGGTCTCGCAACCGGTCAGGTTGCGGAGGTTTACCACCCGAACTACGTTGCCAAACGCATGGAGATTGGAGCTGTCGTCGCAGCAGCGCCAAAAGAGAATGTCTTCCGAGGCTCTCCTGCTTCGGGCGATGTCATTCTTCTCATCGGCGGCCGCACAGGGCGTGATGGTGTTGGTGGTGCTACCGGTTCTTCCAAGGAACACACAGACACTGCACTCGATAATTCCGCTGAGGTGCAAAAGGGCAACCCGCCGACCGAACGCAAAGTGCAACGCCTATTCCGTAACAAGGGGTTCGCTCAAAAAATCAAAGTCTGCAACGATTTCGGCGCCGGTGGTGTCTCTGTTGCCATCGGAGAAATAGCCCCAAGTCTCGACATCAACCTCGATGCCGTTCCTAAAAAATACGATGGCCTCGACGGTACGGAGCTCGCTATCTCGGAGTCCCAGGAACGCATGGCCATCTGTGTTGATCCGTCAGATGTCGATTACCTAACAGAAGAATGCGACAAGGAAAACCTCGAGTGTTCCCACGTCGCTGATGTTACCGACAGCGGTCGCCTCATCATCAAGTGGCGAGGCAAGGAGATCGTGAATTTTTCCCGCGCCTTCCTCGATACTAACGGCACCACGCAATCGACTCAGATCAAGGTGACAGCGCCAGCTGATTCTTTTCCTGCATCGCCTGCCACCTCAGATAAATCATTCAAGACTGCTCTTTCGGATCTCAATACAGCCTCCCAAAAAGGCCTCGGCGAGATGTTCGACTCATCGATCGGCGCAGGTTCTGTGCTCAATCCTTTTGGCGGACAACAGCAGCTCACTCCGACCGACGCCATGGTTGCAAAAATTCCACTGCTCGAAGGAGACACGACGACCTGCACGCACATGGCTTGGGGATTCAATCCTAACATCGCCACATGGTCGCCATTCCACGGCGCCCTCTACGCTGTCACCGAGTCTGTTTGCCGCGTTGTTGCTTCTGGGGCACGACTTTCTGATATTCGACTTACCCTCCAGGAATACTTTGAAAAATTAGGAACCGATCCCACACGTTGGGGCAAACCTTTCGCAGCCCTGTTAGGTGCTTTCCGGGCGCAGCACGAGCTTCGCCTCGGCGCTATCGGTGGTAAAGATTCGATGTCCGGATCATTCAATGACATCGACGTGCCTCCCACCCTGGTTTCTTTTGCTGTGGCTCCGGGGAATACCAGACTAGCACTTTCACCTGAGTTCAAACAGGCAGAGTCTAACATTTCCTTCATCCAAATCGAGCGTGACGATCAACACATGCCTGACTTCAAGGCACTCATGCAAGTTGCTGATCTGCTATACTCAGAAAACGAAGCCGGGAACATCCTCTCCATTCACTCGCTCGCCGAGGGCGGTATCGCCGCAGGTCTTTCCAAGATGACATTTGGAAACATGATCGGTGCGAAACTTGAAACAGAGCTCGATCTGTTCGAGCAACGATATGTGTCCTTCCTGATCGAGGCTACGGGTGACTTGCCCGATGCCCTCAACGCCACGGTCATCGGGACAACCATCGAGGACCCGGTCATCAATGCCAACGGTGAGACTCATGAGCTTTCGGATTTATTGGAGTCCTGGACGGGGCCGCTTGAGTCGACCTACCCGACCCATCAAGAACCAGCTCACAGCGAGCTTGATACCTTTTCACACACACGCAAGTCACGCATCCAGAAAGACAAGCCAGCCATCAGCCCAAAGGTGGTTATCCCTACATTTCCCGGAACCAACTGCGAATATGATACCGCGCGCGCATTCCGCGAGGCAGGGGCCGAGACCGAAACGCTTGTGTTCAGGAACCTGACTCCAGAACACATCGAGGAATCGCTTGAAGAGCTTGCTAATCAGATTTCCCAAGCACAAATCCTCATGCTTCCAGGTGGATTTTCTGCCGGTGACGAACCCGACGGCTCGGGTAAGTTCATAGCCACGGTGCTGAGAAACCCGCGTGTCTCGGACGCTGTAATGGATCTGATCAAGAACCGCGATGGATTAATCCTCGGCATTTGCAACGGCTTCCAAGCACTCGTGAAAACCGGTCTGGTCCCCTATGGCGAAATGCGTGAACCTTCAAGCGGACAACCTACACTAACATTCAACGACATCGGTCGTCACATTGCCTGTTACGCAACCACACGTATTGCCTCGAACCTCTCCCCATGGCTCGCCAACTGCCACGTGGATGATCTTCATAACGTTCCTTTCTCACACGGTGAAGGAAAGTTCTACGCGACAGAGGAAGAGATCAGACATCTTGCAGCCAATGGCCAGATTGCCACACAATACACAGACCTCGACGGCCATCCGAGCATGGACATCAGCTACAACCCTAACGGATCACTCTACGCGATCGAAGGCATCACTTCACCCTGTGGCAGGGTCTTCGGCAAAATGGGTCACACCGAACGACGCGGCACAGACATCGCCAAAAACATCCCGGGCAACAAACACCAACCGCTGTTCAAGGCGGGTGTGGCGTATTTCCAGTAGCGCGAGCAGGAAGTAGCGGAATGACCGTTTTCTGGCTACTCACTCGCCCCTTATAAAATCAACGGCGGTTTCGGCGAAACCGCCCACTAATCGCTGTGCGATAAGAAAGGCAAAAACCCCGATCTTGATCCCATCTCAGAAATTTGTTAGTCGTCGTGTTGAAATGGATCCCACTGTCACGGACGAACAAGAAAACAAAACAACAGATTACTGGGCATTTATTTCCTATCGCCATGCCGACAACAAAGCTCAGGACCGTGAGTGGGCAAGCTGGCTGCATCAGGAAATAGAACGCTACGAAATACCTGCTGAACTGGTCGGTACAGAGAACCTGCGTGGCGACATCATACCTGAAAAGGTCTACCCCGTTTTCCGCGATGAAGAAAGCCTGCCAGCCGATACTGACCTCGCCAACTCCATTCGAAACGCCCTAGACCGCTCCAAATTTCTTGTCGCCCTCTGCTCTCCCAGCGCGGTCAAAAGCAAATATGTTGCCCAGGAAATCGAGCATTTTAAAGCTAGCGGCAAAGGCGACCGCATCATCGCCGGAATCATCGCAGGAGAACCCGGCGACAAAGATCATGAATGCTTCCCCGTTCCTCTCCGAGAGATTGTCACCGCGGACGGCAAACTCAGCGAACCCATTGCCTCCGACTTCCGCCTAACCGATGGCTCGGAAGGCTACACCTCTTCCGAAGCTTACAAACGGGAACTACTCAAAAGCTCCGCAAAAAAACAAGCTGAGAAAAAAGCCGAAGTTTATAATGAAAGGTTACAGTTGATGAAGCTCAAGATTATCGCGGGGATTCTCGGAGTTCCACTGGAAACTCTCCGTGATCGAGATAAGGCTTACCAACTCCTCAAGGCTAAGAAACGCCAACGTATACTTTCAACCGTAATTACTACAGTCTCTCTCCTAGCAATTTCAGCAGTCATCGCCTCCATATTCGCGATCTCGCAAAAAAAGAGAGCGGATGAGAAAACAATAGAAGCTGAACGACAAAAGGAGATCGCTGTTCATAGGCATGCCGAGACGCTTTATCGTCAGGGAATTGCTTCCCTGCAAAGACAGGACAACTTCGCAGCTCTGGATTTCTTTGTGCGTGCCATGCAAGAACGCCCTGAGTGGTCTGCTCCGCGGGCACATTGCACGGAGTTGCTTGCCCGACGCTACTGGCCTGTTGCAGAGAAAACGGTTAATCTCAAGATTACTGAAGAAGATGACTACTTCCTACGGAATCTAAACGACAACCTACTCATGGCCCCGGACGGCCCTCTCCTGCTCAGTTCTAATGTTGGCCTGCGAGCGATTGATCTCAACACCGGAACGTGGAAATCACTGAGCGAAGAAGAAGTCAAATCTAGCCTGAACGATGGCCCCTTCCTAGACAGAGAGTTTACCTCTTTCAAAAAAGTCGATTATCGCTGGAAGGACCGGGTCGCCATTGGGATCACCGCTTCAGGAGATGCCTTCCTTTACCAGATCGACAACAAACAGTTGTTCACCATTTCTTTCAAGCATGAGGAATACCAGATCATTGGTTATTCACCTGAGTCACAACATCTAAAAATTGCAACCATGAGCTCGGACCAGTCTCCAATCGTGGTTCGAAGCTACAAGCCTCTGAAGGGCAAGCTGATCCTTACCGAAACAACCGAACATTCCCAGCCCGCTTCCCATGCGCAAGTGGAGGCCTACCTGCGATGCTTCGATCAATCAGGGAATCGAGTTTTTGTTTCTCGTCTCAAAGAATTCATCATTTACGGTGGAGAGGATCCTCTCATCCTACCCATCGCTCGTGTCGAGCGCGTCGCCTCCTCGCCCTCCGGTAAACGTATCGCCCTTCTTCGATCGAAGGAAGGCGCTCTCCATGGCGAAAACAACCTTCTCCTGTCCATCCTCACCATGGATGATTTGGAGTCATTCGCCGGCGAACCTCAGTCATTCGAAGACACCGGGAGCGCCCCACTGACAGCTATTTCTCAATCCGTTGAAATCCCTCTCCGTAACCAGTTGATGGGATTCTCGGGGAAGTGGTATGAACAAGGATTCACCGCCATCCAATTCCTGTCTGAGGACCGCTTCCTTATCATCAGCGGGCACCAATGCCACCTATTCCGAATCTGGGACAGGCGGGCCATACCCGTGGCCTTCGAGGTGGATATGGATGACGATATCGAGCCACCCGTCCCCAGCGGGGTTGCTCTGCGTGAGGACGGTGCACATGTCTCAAGGAACGGATTATCACATGTCTTCCGTGAAAGCTACCCGATCACGCAAGCTCAATGGCTGAGCAATACAGACCATCTCGCAACTGCCGCATCCTACAAATTCTACGGGTCAGCTGTCTCTGTCTGGGACTTCAACAGCGGCACCCGTCTCATCGGTCCGCTTCTAGGTCGCACCCTCTTAACTAACAC
>JARFPV010000492.1 GCA_029288115.1 Akkermansiaceae bacterium
GACGTGGAGATTCCCGAGCCGCCGACACTTTTTGACGACTATTCAGGTCGTGGCACGGCTGCTAAAATGCAGGACATGACGATTGAAAAAACGATGAATCTGAATTCGGATCTCAAGTGTGGGAAGTGGTATAAAAATAACCCACAGTATGCTGCCCGAAATGCATACTACGAGAAGCACAAGCCGACGGGCAAGGCCCTGGTGAAGTGGAAATACCAACTCTACATGAAGGACTACCTGCGTTGCATATGGGCGGTGGATGAAAGTGTAGGACGCTTGCTCGACTACCTTGATGAGTCGGGTTTGGGAAAAAACACCATCGTCATGTATAGTTCCGACCAGGGTTTTTATATGGGTGAGCACGGCTGGTTTGACAAGCGGTTCATGTATGAGGAGTCGTATCGAACTCCGTTGTTGGTGCGCTGGCCGGGTCGGGTGAAGCCGGGATCTACGAACAAGGACCTGGTGCAGAATATTGATTTTGCCGAGACCTTTCTCGATTTGGCTGGGGTGAAGTCTCCTGAGGAAATGCAGGGTGAGAGCATTGTGCCGCTGATGAAGGGTGAGACGCCCAAGGATTGGCGAAGCTCGCTGTATTACCATTACTATGAGTACCCCGCTTTCTGGCATGCTGTTAGGCGTCATGAAGGGGTATCTGAAAAACGTTTCAAGCTGATCAGGTTTTACGGCAAGGATGTGCCGAACGGTGAGGAATGGGAATTCTTCGACCTCAAGAATGATCCTCAGGAAATGAAAAGCGAATACAGTAACCCTGAGTATGCTGGTGAGGTGGAGCGCTTGAAGAAAGAACTGCAGCGGCTGCGGACGTATTACAAAGTGCCCGCAGATGAGGAGGTTCAATTACCCTAGCTCTCAAACCGGTTCAAACCACCATCCGGGTAGCATCGATTTTTCTATGAATTACAGCGTGCCATCTCGGTCAGTGTTTGTTAGCGTTCCTACCTCTACTCTTTTACTATGAACGACCGCTACGAGATTATCCAGCTCATCACCAAGGATCAGGTGGGCGGGGTGTATCTTGCGGAAGATTCCACCCTCGAGCGCAAGGTGGACTTTCGGAATTTTGAACGTGCCGCAGGCGAGGAAATGCTCAAGGAGGCCAACGATGAGTTTGCCAAATTCTCAGGCAAGCTGACCGCTCTCCAGCATCCGAACCTTATTACGATTTATGACATCGCATTCGACGATGGTGAGGCCTACATGGTGACGCAACACATCGGCGATCAGTCGCTGGCTGAACGTCTGGAAGAAGGTCCCTTGCCGCAAGATTGTGTTTATAAAATGGCGAGCGATGTGCTGGAGGCACTGCACGCGGCGCATAGCTCGGGAATTATCCATGGGGCACTAAACACCCAATCGATTCGAAGAATCCCAAGGGCATCAGGAGGACATCGTAGCATGGTGGTGGATATGGGCCTGAACAATCTGGCGATGATCATCCGCGGAACAACCGGCGGAATCGTCGACCCCATTCTGATGTCTCCCGAAGTTCATGATGGATCGGATCCGGACGAGAGGTCGGACCTATTCATGCTCGGTCAGCTGTGTTACACCGCCCTTGCCGGAGGTCATCCGTTTGCGGAAAAAACGGTTGAGGAGTGTGCTGATTTGTATCGGAATGATGGTCTGCCCCCCATCACGGAATATGTTTCGGATGTGCAGGAAGATTTCATTGATTGGATCAGGCATCTTGCAAAAGGTGATCCAGAGCAGCGTCCAGCGAATACCGAGGAGGCGATGCAGCTTCTCAATGAGATCAAACTTCCCGATCCGGAACCACCTATACCCGTTGCCAAACTGGCCACACCTACGGCAGCTGCTGCAGCTGTGGCAACCGCGCCGATGGCGGTGGCAACGCACACTCAGGCGATGACTGCGGCAATGCCAACTGAGCCTGTGCCGACGGAAAGCAACGCCAGCAAGACTCCGATTATTTTGATCGTCAGCCTTGTGGTTATGGTTGGTGCCGTCGTCGGGTTTCTGGTGCTCAGGGACTCTGGAGAAGATGCAGGTGAAGAGGTGAACACAAGTGGCCTGCCTGCTGTTCCAGATGGGGTGCTGGTGCACATGCATAGTGCCGAGGCTGTGGAGTCCGAACCCATTGACCTGGAAACTGAAGGAACGCTTGACTGGTCAGTGACCACCGGTGTTCCAGTGGCTTCCAAGCAAAAGCGCAAGGGAGATGGGGGTTATATTTCCAGCGTTCTCAACTCGGGCAAATTTACTGAAGTAGCGCCCAAGCAGCACGTGCTTAAATTTAAGGCCGGTGAAGAAGAAATCAATTCAAGTGGCGTCACGGCCACTGGCCATAAAGCAAAACCCGGTGATGGCTGGGAAGTTTACCTGCGCGTTCCACAAAAGCATAAGGGTCCACTTCTGGTGACCTACTACGTGCTGCACAAGCGTTGCAAATTTTCTATCGTTGCCACGGCGCCAAAGGTAGATAAGCCGATCAAATTTAACATTGATGACAATGCTTCAGGGAAATCCAAGGTCTTGTTAGAAATCCCCAAGCCGCAGTCAGGAGGCTTTTATACCTTTAAAGTGCTCGCCGGGGAGCCGATAGGTGACAATGGCTTTGTGCTTGGCTTGGGCGCTATTCAGGTCGGTAAAAAATAATTCTAAGTGAGTTCCTTCTCCGTATAGGGCGCGGTGCGGTTCTCGGTTTTGATCCGTGTCTTTTTCACGAGGTCGGTATTCACTGCTGAGGCTTTAGTACCCCAGGAGTTACGCACGTAGGTCATGACATCGGCGAATTCGGTATCGTTGATATTGGCCTTGGGCATGGCAGCTGCGGGCTTATAGAGCTTGCCGTTCACCTTGACCGGGCCTTCCATGCCGTGGAGGAGAATTTTTGCCAGGCGTTCGCGGCTTTCTGTGACCCACTCTGAGGGAGCAAGTGGTGGACCGAGGTTGGGCATGCCCTTGCCATCGCCGCCGTGGCATCCGAAGCAGGCTGCTTTGGTGGCGTAGAGTGCTTTGCCGCGATTGAATGACGCCAGCGCACTTCCTTTCAGGTGTGACCCGTCGGGTGTTTTTGAGCCTTTGGTTTTTTTGGTGGCGGCGGTGAGGTGCTTTTTGATCCCGAGGTTGGCGAGGTTGGGATGTTTTTCTTTGAAGGCTTTGATGTCGGGTCCTAGTCCGCTGATGAATGCTTCGACAAGGTAGTTGACCTTGCCATTATTCAGGGTGATATCCATTGCCTCGTCGGTAAGTCCATTTGCGGCCATGGCGCGGACGCGAGCGTGGAGAGTGCTGGGGTGATGCTGCAGGCTCTTGAGAGCATTCTGGATTTCGGGGCTCTTTGAGCGGAGAATGGAGAGCACGTTGAGGGCGGTGCGGACAACGTCTTGGTTCGGGCTATGGAGGGCGACGGCAAATGCTTTCCTGTGGAT
>JARFPV010000547.1 GCA_029288115.1 Akkermansiaceae bacterium
CTCGACGAAGAACCACCATCCGAAGACCACCCGCTGCGCACCGCCAAAAATTGCCTGCTCACCCCACACGTCGGCTCCCGCACCTACGAAAGCGTGCAACGCCAAGCCGGCATGGCCACCCAAAACCTCGTCAACCTACTCAAAGGCGAAAAAGCTGTCGCCCAAGTCAACGACGTCGAGCCACCCGCAGCACTCATCTAAACGGTAGGGTCGTTTCGCCGAAACGGCCGCCCCGCAACCCAAGCAATAAATCCTGTCAAAAGATGTCCGAACAATTCTACATCGTCCCATTCGAGCAGCACAACGAGCTCGTTGCCAAAGCCTACCAGCACCGTGGCTACACTGCAGAAGAGTCTGCACAAGCTGCACGCTTCTCCGACCTCGCATCCCAACACGGCATTCGCACCCACAATGCCATCAAGGCGCTGCACCTCGACCACCTGTTCGGCTCAGCCGCAGGCGGCTGCACACCTGCGGCTAAAATCGAAAAAGTCGAATCCCAATTCGCCGCCAGCGAAATTTGGAACGCGAACAAAAAACTCGGCCAAGCAACCGCTTACGAGGCCATCGACAAAGCCATCGAGTTAGCCGACCAATACGGCATCGGCCAGGTCTCGGTCGACAATGCCTTCCACGACCTCTGGGGCGGCGGCTACGTCATGGATGCCGCCAAACGAGGCTACATCGCTTACACCAACTGCACCGCAGCACTCGCGGAAGTCGTTCCCTTCATGGGCAAGTTTCCCACCCTTGGCACCAACCCACACAGCTGGGGATTCCCGACCACAGACGCCTGCGGATTTCCTATCGTCATCGACTGGGCAACCTCAGTCATCGCCATGGGCCGCGTGCAGCAGTTCCAGCGCGAAGGTGTGGCACTGCCACCCAACGCAGCCGTGGACAAGGACGGCAACCCAACCACAGATGCGAACGCCGTGAACGCACTGATGCCTTTCGGTGCCCACAAAGGATACGGTCTCAGCCTGATCAATGAAATCGTCGGTGGATTCATCGGCGGCAGCCTACCCACCCTACGCAGCCGGGAAATACCCGAAGGGGAAAAACGCACTCCCGCGTTCTACTTCCAAGTCATCCACCCCGATGCCATCTCAGGAGGTGCCTTCGCCCAAGGCAGAAACCAACAACAAAACGTCAAGGCCGTCATCGACGACATCCTCGGACACGGCAACGAAAACTGCCTGCTCCCAGGCCAACTCGAAGCCCAATGGGCAAAACGCGTCGACGCCGCAGGTGGACTCCTGTTCTCCGAAGCCGAAATCAACGCCTTCAACGAACTCGCCGAAGAATGCGGCGAACCCACCTGGGACATCAACAACTTCAAATCCGAATAATCAACCGGTAGGGTCGTTTCGATGAAACGACCGCCAAAAGCAAGTCTAAGAAAAACCCTGTAAATCTAACCAATCCTGAAATCCTGTCTGCTCCGCAGGCACAACCTATCCAAATCATGATCGATATCAAACCATCCGACTCCTGTGAATACGCCTGCGTCTCGCTCGGCGAAGTCATGCTCCGACTCGACCCCGGCGAAGGCCGCTGCCACACCACCCGCCAGTTCCAAGCCTGGGAAGGCGGCGGAGAATACAACGTCACCCGCGGACTTCGCCGATGCTTCGGCCTGAAAACCGCTGTCGTCACCGCCTTTGCCGATAACCCGGTAGGCCGACTCGTCGAGGACTTCATCATGCAAGGCGGCGTCGATACCGATCTGATCAAATGGGTCGACTACGACGGCATCGGCCGCACCGTGCGCAACGGAATGAACTTCACCGAGCGCGGGTTCGGCATCCGCGGTGCCGTCGGCTGTCCTGACCGTGGCAACACCGCCGCCAGCCAGCTCAAGCCCGGCGACATCGACTGGGAGGAAATCTTCGGTAACCGCGGCGCCCAGTGGTTCCACACCGGCGGTATCTTCGCCGCCCTCAGCGCCACCACACCTGACGTCGTGTTAGAAGCCGTCAAGGCCGCCAAAAAACACGGCACCATCGTCAGCTACGACCTGAACTACCGCCCGTCCCTCTGGAAAGACTTCGGCGGACTGGAGAAATGTCAGGAAGTCAACCGCGAGATCGCCCAGTACGTCGATGTCATGATCGGTAACGAGGAAGACTTCACCGCATGCCTCGGCTTCGAAGTCGAAGGTGTGGATGAAAACATCTCCCACATCCCGGTGGAGGCGTTCAAGAACATGATCAAGACCGCCACTTCTCAATTCCCTACCTTCAAGGCAACCGCAACCACCCTGCGCGCCGTGAAGACCGCAACCGTCAACGACTGGAGCGCCATCGCATGGCACGACGGTGAGTTCTACGAATCCATCCAATTCCCCGGATTGGAAATCCTTGACCGCGTAGGCGGCGGGGATAGCTTTGCATCCGGACTCATCTACGGATTCCTCACCGAAAACGACCCACAGCAAGCCGTCAACTACGGCTGCGTCCACGGTGCTCTCGCCATGACCACGCCAGGCGACACCACCATGGCATCACTCAAGGAAGTGCAAAAAATCATGGGCGGCGGCGGCGCTCGTGTTGACCGCTAATAACAAACCAAAAATATCATGAAACTCATCCCGATTACCATCCTCCTCTCCTGCATTACCATCACCCAGGCAGAGCAGAAAAAAGACAAACCCCCGGTCTGGCTGGATGCCGGGAAAGCCGCCAAGGAGCATCCCGGCTTCACTCATCTGGGTGAGTACCATGATGAAAAACAAAACCGCTTCATCCAGGTCACACCGCTGAAAAGCGACCTCAAACATAACGACCCCGACCGAAGCTTCCTCGTCACCCAATACGCCAAAGGGTTCCCTGGCAGAGGTTGGGACGGCACACCCGCTGTGTCAAATGTCGCATCGACCGTCCACCTTGCCGGGATACTCAAAAATGCCAAACGCATCACCTACACCAGCCCAACCATAGGCAAAAAGGCACCCGCCAATGCCATCACCATGCCCAACGGATTCACCAACGTGAAAGACGGCATCCTCTGGGCAGGAGGACAAACCAAAAAAGACGTCGGATCATTCAAGATGCACCTTGAGTTCCGACTCCCCTACAAACCCCACCGCAACCCCAGTAACCAGGACAAGGGCAACTCCGGCATCTACATCTACAATAACTACGAGATCCAGGTGCTCGACTCCTTTGGCCTCGACTACTCCGCCAAAAAATTCCCCATCAAAACCGAATCCAAACCATTCCAGTGGTGCGGCTGCCTCTACAAAATGAAAATGGCCGACGTCAACATGTCGCTGCCCGCTCTCACATGGCAAACCTACGACATCGAATTCACCGCCCCAGTATTCGAAGGCGATAAAAAAACCAAGAATGCCGTCCTCACCGTCTACCACAATGGCGTGAAAATCCACGACAAGGTGGAGCTCAAAACCGGCACTGGGGCAGGAGCCCGGCGCAAACAACTCGCCAAAGGACCCATCATTTTCCAAGACCATGGAAACCCCACCACCTTCCGCAACGTCTGGATCGTGGAAACAGATGCCCGGTAG
>JARFPV010000572.1 GCA_029288115.1 Akkermansiaceae bacterium
CCCCACCACTCCCCCCAGCTGCGCACTTTCCCCTGGTCGCCTTTCACACCCCAGATACAAAACGATAGCTGCACGAGCTCACCCCCGCTGTCTGGGTTCTTCGCCAAGGAGTAGGCGAAGCGATACAGCGGTTTATAATGAAGATCTACGAGTTCCTCGAATTCGGACATAACGGTAGTGGGATGCGCCGGAATAAGATTTATTCCCGACAATTTATCGATCACTCAAGCAGCTCACGGATCGCACTGACCGGCACGCAATTGCGGATCACCAAGCGTCTCATATCGAAGGATGTATCGGCCAGCCTAGGCAGAGTAAAGGAGCATATCGGATTCCAATGGCACCAACATCACTCCTGCGTTAACGCACGCATGATGTAATCCGATGGATGAAAATCATGGATGATCACCTCATTCTGATCGCCTCTCTTCATGCGCACCTCACTAATATTGAAGTTCGGCGTTTTGTGTGGTGCAAAAAGTATATCATCGTGGGTGCTATTCTCATGCTGCTTGAACATGTCCGGGACGATGTCTCCACCGAGATGGTCGTCGCGACCTGTTGCAAGATGACAGGTACCTAAAACCTTCTCGTCCTGAATATCAGAGCCCGATACCGGTAGCACTTGCGTCCCGAAACCCAACTCACCGAGCGTGCCCGTCATCGGGTCATCGGCGAGACGCTGGTTATGCGCATCGATTGTAGATTGATTCCCCTCGATAAGGGTCGAACTAACAATATTTCTATCGGTCACCTCAAGCACTCCCAAGGTGCCGTCCTCGTATTTCATTGGAAAATGGCCACGCGCATCGGTTGGTACAAAATAGACTTCTCCGGCAGGCAGGTTCGCCACATCGGGCGATTTGCCTTTGCAGAGGCCGTGGCTTTTCTGTGCTTCCTGACCGTCGAGGCCTAGCCATGCTGTTAGCACCCGACCATCCTCCAGGGCAAAATCAATTTCAATTGAATCAGCACCCGTCATCGCAAGGCGCACTTTCTCCGCATCTGCAGATACCTCGTCATAGTTCACCGCGAGACCCGAGCTGAGAATCACGTCATTGACCCCGTGCATCGTAGCACCGCGGAAACCGAACTCCTTACACTTGGCTGTCAGGGGTGCTGTCGCACTCCAGTCGGTAATGCAGAGGATGATATCGTAGTTCGGATAAATATCGCGGTCGAGCGACAGCTCATTGCCCTGCACATCCCAGCACGGATCTTGCATATCGAGGTTGGATCCATTCGTGCATTGGTAGGCAAACATTTCCCCACCCGTCATACCGAGCTTATCCATCACCCCGCTATGAAGCGCCTGATAGAAATGTGTATAAGCATTTTTCTGCACCGAAAATCCATCCTCTTGCAGATACGCCAGATCTTTCATCATCCGTTCTGGATCATCAAAATCCAATAAAATACAAACACGGCATCCCTGGGTAGGCTCAAACACGGTGCCCAGCAAACGTGCCAGATCAAATGCCTCATAATCCCTCTTACTAGGGTCACGGATAATCTCTTCGGTTAGGTAAGTTCCTGACGACATGGTGCCAGACTAAATGCATCTGCTCATCCCACAAGCGGAAGTTGGTCGAGATGGCAAAGATTTCCTCCGGATCACGTCATATTCAAACCACCCGATGATTCAAACATCATTTAATTGTTGTATTATTCTATTCTTGACGGATTGCCTGATATTCTTATTATCTTAACTAATCTGCTGGGGGCCTTGTGTTTCCATTGGATCTACGCAACGCAACGCTCGGTTTACATGCCACGATATCCAGGCAATGGGGTCAGGATATCCTCTGAAAGTTTCCAAGCACCCCTTACCTTACATGAAAAACTTCGAGATGATCGCCGTGGTGGGACTCACCGCAGGCGCCATCCTGATCGTCTGGCAGATTCTTGCCCGCTTCTCCAAATCCCGCATCTCTTTGAAGCACGATCTGGAAATTCTCAATCTCCTTCCACCCACCTCTGTCTACGCTGACAAGCTGCGCAAGCGTGTCGAGGCTCGGCTTAAAAAGAACTACGGCGAGGACAACGAGCCATCATGGTTCGGCTTTGCCTTCGCTGGAGTCATTTTCGTTATCTTTGCCGTAGTCACCTACATGAATTTCGTAGATGACCGTATGATGATCGGGGCATTTACCTCCGCCCTCTGTCTACTCAGCCTGCTTTCCGCTGTTTGCCAGATATCCCCCAGCAAGGAGTAGTTTACACTTCTGGGTTTGGTATCTGTTTTGCCAATTGAATCAGGCTCGAGCGCGGCAAGTGCACAAACTCGCCAACCACTTACCGGACAATCGTCACTCATTCTTCTAAATATTGACATTCATCATCCTAACTATTTATTTCTATAAACATGAAATCGGTAGCATTGTCACTCCTCGCCCTTGCCCTACTCAGCACAGTCCACGCGCAGTCAGTTAATAGGGACAGTCATTTCTTCGATACCGCAGGTCTGCGTGGCGGTATTGATTCGGATAATGATGTCAGTATCGACGGCTATGAAGTATTCGCCACGGTTCCCACCGGATATGAGTGGAAACTTGGCAAACAGACCACACTCAAACTCAAGTTTGAGGGAGCGGTCGGCGCGCTGATTCACTCTGACGATGACTCGATATACGCACGCATCGGTCCTCAGTTTGTTATCAGTTCTGAGAACTGCCCCTTCAGTCTGGTCGCCAGTTCCGGCCCCGCCTATCTAACCGACCACACTTTTGGTGGATTTGACCTCGGCGGAAATTTCCAATTCATCACATCGATCGGAATCGACTGTAAAATCAACGACAATTGGTCGCTCGGATACCGCTGGAATCATATTTCCAATGCTGGCATCCACAGCAAGAACCCTGGGCTCAACCTTCACACGATCGGCCTGAGTTATAAATTCTGACGCCTGTCGCGCTGTTAAAGCGTCAACTCGGCTTACGGCAATTGTTTCACACGGATATTGCGGAAGCGATAGGTCTGACCTTTTTCCCCGTGGTGCTGAATGCCAAATGGGCCTGATGAGTCCGTATCATCTTCGAGTTCAGTGACGGTGACGTCGTTGAGTTCGATTTTGATTTTTGAGCCCATGCAGGTGATGCGATAGAGGTTCCAGTCGTTGCGTTTCAGCGCGCCAGCAATTTCAGGCTTCTTGAAGTGGGCTTGGGAAGATTCGGCGTTGGGCCCAGTCTTGGACGGCCATATCCACCTGCGGCGACCTTCATCGTATAATCCAGCCGACCACCTACGGTCTGATCCGTCGCACTCCGCCTGATAACCGAAGACCTTACCCGGCTCAACGTTGCAGCGAAACATAATACCCGAGTTAGCCTTGCCCTCAGGGAGGTGGATTTCAGCTTCGAAAACGAAATTTGCAAAATCCTCCTTGGTGACCAGGAAGAATTTCTTGTTCGCGGTGAGATGAACTTCTTCACCAACGAGTTTTGCCTCACCATACGGATAGGGGTTAGTCCACTGGGCAAGATCTCCATCGACGAGATTGTGCCATCCTTCGGCTTTGGGGGGCTCATCAGCCTTGGTAGACTGATCGTTTTCAGCAGGAGTCTTTTTCTCAGTGCAACCAGTAGCGGCAATAAGAAAGGCAACGATTGAAACTGCGAGGGTCAATAGGGAGCGGCTGCGGCTGTTGGTGAAAGATATCATCATGATCTATTGAGGTGTTGAGCGTAGTGATTCGGCTACTTGCAAGCCATCATTACCAGTCAATGTACTACCATACAACCCCTATTAATATTGCCAGAAATACGAAACACACCCCGTATAAACAGCTTGCCATGTGCTGTGAACACCCTATTTTTTGGCTAATCATTCATATGGTTTAAGTCTGCACCATCGTGTGGCCCAACTCCCATCACCTCAAAAACAACCTAAAATCCAATCAAAATGAAAACCACGCTCATCTGCTTTATTACCTTCCTAGCGCTCCCGCTCATCACCAACGCCAAAATGAAAGCGCTCATCATTGATGGCCAGAACAACCATGCGGTGTGGCCAAAATCCACCATCATGATGAAACAATACCTTGAGGAAACAGGTCTGTTTAAGGTCAAAGTCATTCGTTGCAAGTTTACTTGGAAAGCCGAACGCGAGAAAGATTTCCTGCCATTGGCTAATGCCGGCAAAACCGAGAACCTCAAAAAACCCAAACCAGACCCTGCTTTCAGCCCTAAGTTTTCCGACTACGATGTCGTGATCTCCAACTTCGG
>JARFPV010000599.1 GCA_029288115.1 Akkermansiaceae bacterium
GATGTGTATAAGAGACAGGAATCGCTCAGGTGCCACATAAACCAGCTTATACTCACCAACGAGCATTCTACTGATGCGGTTGCGCTGCTCACCTACATCGAGTGTCGAGTTAATCATCGTGGCAGGAATACCCTTATCCAAAAGAGCATCCACCTGATCCTTCATCAGCGCGATCAATGGCGACACGACCAATGTCACCCCCTCAAGGCACATCGCGGGAAGCTGATAACAAAGCGACTTCCCACCGCCTGTAGGCATCACGACCAAGCCATCTTGCCCCGTAAGAATCTGCTGCACGACGCGCTCTTGGGCGTCCAAAAATCCATCAAAGCCAAAGTGCCGTTTCAGCACTTCAATCGGGTCACACGCACTCGCCATGCCCCAAGAAAACAAAACCGCCTCGACAGGTCAATGACGAGACGGTTTTTAGGCAAATAGATTCAGTCCTCTTTCCCAAGCCACTTGTAGACAGCCCCTGCAAACGAAGCGCCAAGGATAGGAGCTACCCAGAAGAGCCACACTTGTGAAAGATAGGAACCATCAGCGAAGAGAGCTGTCGCCAGACTTCGCGCTGGGTTCACCGAGGTATTTGATACCGGTATACTAACCAGGTGAATCAGTGTGAGACCAAGGCCAATTGCAATGGGAGCAAAGCCGACTGGGGCACGTTTATCGGTCGACCCCAGAATAATGATGAGAAACATAAAGGTCATCACAACTTCACAGACAAAGACCGCTTGTAGCGAATACTTACCGGGCGAAAGCTCAGCAAAACCGTTGGAAGCAAATCCACCAACCTCGAAACCCGTTTTGCCACTCGCAATGAGGTAGATAGCACCGGCACCAACCACACCACCGATGACCTGCGATAAGATATAGGGAATAAGATGCGTCCCCGGAAAACGACCACCCGCCCAAAGACCGATGGATACGGCCGGATTGAGGTGGCAACCAGAAATATGCCCGATCGCGTAGGCCATCGTCATCACGGTGAGCCCGAAAGCGAGAGCCACACCCGCGAAGGCGATCCCCATGTTGATGCTGTTCTCCGTTCCACTGAGGAAACTTGCCGCCAGCACTGCACTTCCGCAACCGCCCAGCACAAGCCAGAAGGTGCCCATCATTTCCGCGAAACATTTTTTAGTCATAGCATTTGGTGTATGACTTATTCGACAGCTCTTCTACGGAAAAATGTCACATTCATCCGCAGTAATCACTTGTTTCTTTGCTACCCCGATCCAATGATGGCGGCATGTCGAACTCATCCCATTGGCAACAGTTTCAAGACACCATCACCCGCTATCCTGAGCTCGAATTTTCTATCGACTCCTCACGGATGGACATCCCTGCGGATTATCATGATAGCCTTGCCGCGGAAATTGATCGTGCCGTCTCTGGTATTCAAAAAATTGAAGCCGGTGAGATCATGAATCCAGACGAAGGACGAATGGTTGGCCACTATTGGCTGCGCAATGCAAGTCTGGCACCCACCGAGGAAATCAAAAAACAAATCACCGAGCCGCTCGCCGCACTCAAGGAGTTTGCTAAGAATGTTCGCTCAGGAGCAGTCACCAACTCCAAGGGAGGACGCTTTGAAAATCTGCTCATTATCGGTATAGGTGGTTCCGCTCTGGGACCGCAGTTCATTTACGAAGCTCTCGGTAGCGGCAGCCCATTAAAGACGTATTTTTTCGATAACACAGACCCTGCCGGCATCGATACAACACTTGCCGACATTGCTTCCACTCAAGGAGGATTAAGCAAAACGCTTTCGGTTGTCATTTCCAAATCAGGGGGAACCCCCGAGACCCGCAATGGCATGTTAGAGGCAGCAGCAGCTTACGAAGCTCTGGGTCTGGACTTCGGCAATCATGCTGTGGCCGTCACTGGTGACGACTCCAAATTATTCAATTACGCGGTAGAAAACAATTTCCTGACCACTTTCCCGATGGAGGACTGGGTTGGCGGACGCACCTCGGTCATGTCCACCGTAGGGCTCGTCCCGGCCGCACTACAAGGCATCGACATCGATGCGCTCCTTAACGGTGCCGCCGACATGGACGAGCGCACCCGATCCGAAAACATCAAGGAAAACGCCGCCATGCAGCTTGCTCTTGCTTGGCACCATGCGGGTAATGGCAAGGGCGAGAAAGACATGGTTGTCCTGCCCTACAAGGATTCACTTGTCCTGTTTTCCAAATACCTTCAGCAACTCGTCATGGAGTCGCTCGGCAAGCAGAAGGATCTCGAGGGCAATGTCGTTCACCAAGGGATCGCCGTATACGGCAACAAGGGATCGACCGACCAACACGCCTACGTTCAACAACTTCGCGACGGTGTGCCCAATTTCTTTGCCACCTTTATTGAGGTCAGAAAAGGGCGCGATGGAGAAAGTTCCGAAGTCGAACCTAACACCACCGCTGCCGATTACCTTCAGGGCTTCCTCCGCGGAACCCGCACCGCGCTCTACGAGAACGGCCGAAAATCAATCACCCTGTCGATCAATGAGGTCAATGCCCGCACGGTGGGTGCGCTTATCGCGCTCTTCGAGCGTGCCGTGTCCATTTACGCCCTGCTCGTGAATGTGAACGCATACCACCAACCTGGCGTTGAAGCCGGCAAGAAAGCAGCTGGGATTTTCCTCGAACTACTTCAGCAGGTGAAGGGTGAACTCAGCGATTCCCCGCAATCGGCTAATAAAAACGCCAGTACCATCGGAGCCGATCCCGAGGCTGTGTACCACTGCCTCACCCAGATGGCCGCGAACGGCCAGACCAGCCAAAATGAAGGAGCGAATCCTGCTTCTGACACATTTCAATTGTAATCTCGAAACTTGGCACTTGAAACTTCCCACCGAGGCCTCCAAAGTGCGCCCGCCCTGCTACAGGCACCTCTCTATGAAAGCAATCCTCGCACTTGAAGACGGACGGACCTTTGAAGGTGAATCATTCGGACACACTGGCACGACAACGGGTGAAGCCTGCTTCAACACCTCGATGACAGGCTATCAGGAAATCATCACCGATCCATCCTACCGTGGACAGATTGTGACCATGACCTACCCCCTCATCGGCAACTACGGTGTCAATCCTGAGGACGCAGAATCAAGCCAACCACATGTTCGTGGCTTCGTGATTGGCGAGCTCTCGCCAGTAGCATCGAATTGGCGGTCACGCCAGACGCTACCTGATTATTTT
>JARFPV010000652.1 GCA_029288115.1 Akkermansiaceae bacterium
TGGTTCGCTAGCGTCCCCGTCCGCCACGGGTTCCGACCGCTGTATAGCTCCTGCCGGAAAGGTGCACACATCGCTACCGAGCAGTAAGCCCGGTTGAACTTCATCCCAACCTCCGCCAATTTATCAATGTTCGGCGTCTTAAAATCCACACTCCCGTAAACACCCCACGTGTCACGATTCATGTCATCGGCCAGCAAAAACACAATATTCGGCTTCTCCGCTGCGGCGTGCGCGATGATCCAGGTCGTGACTATCAGTATTTTAGTGAGGGGATGCTTCATTGTGAAATTATTTTTGGGACCTATCGCAGTCACATCAAATCTCACCATCCAGCTGGGCGACCGCGCTTGTAAGCTTGGATTTGACGGATGACCATGTTTGGCCATCGAGCAGCAAAGGCTCGGGTTCCGCATCCGCATCATCAAACCATGTCAGGCTTTTTAATACCATGAAGATATCCGTATTCGGATACTTGTCCTGAAATTTTCCTAACCAATAATTCAGTGGCTCGACATCCAGGAGTCGGAAAATGTCATAGAAATCTTTTTTGGAACCACGGTTTGTGAGTGCGGATAGCTTCATCGCCCCGTTGTCGGCCAGCGATGCCAAGTCGGGAGCCAAATGCTTCAGTAACTCCAGTGAGTGCTCTGGCAGTGTGTTGGTATGTAACATCGTAGTTGCGTTTTATCCAAATCAAGAGCTACACAGGCAAAGCTCAATGCCTTCTTTTCCAAACAGCGAATTCCTTTCACCGCCTCCCTCAGTTGATCTTTCCCCAGTAACCGAAGCAATAACGACCAGTCACTCCAGCCGCCTTTTTCCAACACACGCTTTGCCAGCCACACCTGATGGGTATCAAGAGACACCTGATCGCTATCCGTGTCCCAGAACAGATGCTGTGAGAATCCTTTCATCGCATGGAAGTATGATTCATGCCCACGACGATGACAATGGGATTTTTTAGGGTTGCCCGAGTATGACCAAGTCAGCCTGTCATGCATGACTGTCAAAGAATGAATAACTCACACAACGACAGCGGTAGATGCCAGAGGCGCCCTTAACAGCAAACCTAATAAAAAAATAAGATAACGCAGAAGGATGTTATTTATTCTGAAATAAAACTCAAAAAGC
>JARFPV010000661.1 GCA_029288115.1 Akkermansiaceae bacterium
TATAAGAGACAGCCCAGTTGATGCACGACACCGGAGCCTACATTCGTGCTGCCCAGTACGAGACATTCCTCGAATTGCTCAACGCAGGTGATCAAAACATCGGATTCACAAGCACCTATGATCTGCGCCGCCGATGGTACCATCCACAACTCAAAATGCCCGCCGGTGAGAGAATCGCACGCTGGGCACTCGCCACCGAATATGGATTCGATAAAGACCTTAAGTGGAAACCCGCTATGATCAAAGAGATGAAAACCGATGGCGACCGGATCCTTCTAACATTCGACCAGACGATATCAAACGTCGATAACGGCCACGTCATGGAAGGCTTTGCCATCGCTGGAGATGATCGCAAATTCCATCCAGCCACCATCACACATTTGGTGACAGGAAAAGACAATCGCAACCGCGACATCAAAGACCAAAAAGTCCTGGTCCTAACAAGCCCGATGGTCCCTGAACCCAAACACTACCGCTACGCATGGGCACGCAACCCGATGGCCAACATTCAGAACTCTAGAGGGTCAGATATACCGCTGGGCACACAACGCAGTGACGACTGGGATCTTGAGGAAACTCCATTAATCAAGTTTGAGGACGCAGACAAAGTTCCATCCAAAAGAGATATTCAGAATGCCTTGAAAGCAGAAGACCTTCGCAGACGCCTTCAGCAAGCGGAAGCCCTGATCAAAGAGTATAAAACTCCCAAGAAGTGAATATCGTTAGCGTGGGGACTCTGACAATGATCCAAGCAAAAAACAAAAAGGAGCTTTAAACTCAGCCGTTCAAAAACCAGTCTTCCACATCAATCCGTTTTTCAAGCTCCACTTTCTCGTCGCAATCTTCGCGGCGACTACGATTATCGGACGGCTCTCTTCACTCAGTGCGCCCGTCCTGATCACGTGGCGGTGCCTGATTGCGGCCATCGGCGCCTTTCTCTGGGTCCTGTTCATGAGGAACAGGAAAATCTGGCTTGGACGCGTGGCTGTCATGCAGCTGTTAGGAATCGGCGTCATCATCGGCCTTCATTGGCTTTGTTTGTTCGGAGCGGTTAAGATCGCCAACGTCTCCATCGCTTTGGCTGGTCTCGCCACCCTCTCGTTATTCACCGCCTTCACCGAGCCACTACTCACTCGCCGCCGAATTCAGCGATTTGAAGTCATGCTCGGCATCCTCGTGCTCGCAGGAATTTGCCTCATCGCAGGCGCAGAAAAAGGACACCTTCTCGGCCTGTTCATGGCTCTGCTCAGCGCATTACTTGCCGCCATTTTCATGGTGCTGAACAAAGGTATCGTCGTCAAAGGTGGCGACCCCATGCTCATGGTAGGATGGGAAATGCTCGCCGCCACCGCCGTTTGTTTCATCGCCGTTCCGGTGGTCGACCCGGGCAGCTTTGGCTCGCTTGTGTTCAGCGAACCCATCGAGTGGCTATGGATCATCCTCCTCGCGTGGATCTGCACTATTTTTGCACAAGACCTGACCAACAAGTTGCTCCGCACCATCAGTGCCTACACCCTCAACCTAGCCGCCAATTTTGAACCGGTGTATGGAATCATCGCCGCTGCCATCATTTTTGGAGAACACCATCATCTTGGCATCACCTTTTACCTTGGTGCCTCGGCCATCGTCGCCGCAAACTTGCTTCACCCACCGCTTGTGCGCCGATACACACATACTGACCGGACGTAACCTCCCTTATTTCACCTCCGACTTTGCGAGCTTTTTCCGCGCTCGGCGCTTCAGCCGCTTTAAATCAGTTTTGAGTTTATAGCCTTTGAGTGACAGCCGTTGAGCGATGGTGAATTTCTCGTTGAGCTGCTTCATATATTTTTTCATGAAGACCTCCTGCAGAGGGGGGGCGAGTTTCAGGATCAAGCGCTTTAGATCTGACATTCGCTGCTTCAGAGGAAGAGCCCTAGGGCGGCAGCGCATACGAGCGGTATCGATGAGCGAAAACTCAAGCACCTTATCCTGGCAGCTTTTCACGAGCAGATTGCCTACTGAAAGATCCCGGAAACAACAGCCTCGACCGTGGAGACGGATCAGAAATTCCACCAACTGGTCCGAGAACTCATCAAAGGTCAGTCTCTCGACCTCCGAATCTCCGTTCGAGTATTGGCCAAAAAAATTCTTGGTGGTGAATTCTTCAGCGACATGCTCACAGATAAACCAATTGTTCATCATGTCTGAGGGATCATTGCTTTCGAAACAGGCCACCGCCTCAGGTGTCCCGATATTGCGCCGCATCAGCTCAGTGGTGCCATTCCAGCTTCGTCGCGATTTCGTAGGCCGGTTACGGTCGAGGATTTTTTTGTGCCATGCCATGCGCCGCGGTTTTTTTACGACGAGGAAGCGATCAGGATTCCGGGGGTCAGTCACTTTCCAGACCGCATTGCGCGCTTTGCGTAGGCTCGCTTGTTCTTTGTTTTCAGAAATGGTCTCTGGGCCAAGATGCTTGGCAAGAATTTCGGCCTCATCACGGGAGCGGGCACGGATGACACCTCGCCAATCAGCGGTGTTGTAATCATAGTGGCGATAGCCGTCGGTCAATGGAGCGGCAACCAGATCCGGAACAACCCCCGCGCTACTGCTCACCACAGGATGGTGATTTTTTTTCCAGACAAAAATAGCCGCCGATTGGGATAGGAAGTCCGGCCGTTCTTTATCGAGTTCCCCATCTCGGGTATAAACCTCTGAAAGTGCCTCCAGGTCATCACTGGAATAACAGTCTCTGAGACGGGCCAGTCTTCCGTTTTGGGTCCATCCGATGTGGATGGTCTGGTCATCTTTTGAAAATTCGTGAATTTCCAGACCATCTTTTGCACAGCGGGAGCCTTCGTATTGCGCTCCTCCAACAAAGGAATTGATGGCTTGAAAGGTATGAAATGCCGGCCGCATTCTCCAGGTTTCCGGGGACCCGGGAATGTGATCATGCAGAGCCACAATATCGAGCTCTGACGACTTCGGGATGATACCTGTGCCATCATCAAGTAGTCCA
>JARFPV010000673.1 GCA_029288115.1 Akkermansiaceae bacterium
GATGCTATCGGGATCGGGTCGAAATCGATGGTTTTGAGACCGAACCAGATAGGACGTGCAAATTCTGAGAGTGTTTATATCTGTTAGGATTGGGCGAGATGGAAAATTTAGTTGGTGACCGAAAGTAGGACGTCTTTGCAAGTTGTCGACAGGCTTTGTGATTGGGTATCCTTGGGTTGATTATTCCTTGGGTTGATGACAGCTTGTAAAGCTATCCTACTATCAAGTATCACTTTCATTTTCATCCATGGTTTAGGCTGGTCATGCGGTGCGTTGGAGCTGATGATGCGTCTAGCATGGTGGACTTGTTACACTTGGTAATGGCGAGGGAGTTTCCCAGCAGGGAGGCCGCGAGTTTTGAGATTGCCGCCCTCAGGGCGCAGTTAGAAATGCCCAAGGGGGTGGTTCATGTCATTAGCGATATTCACGGTGAGGCGAGAAAGCTTCGCCACGTCATTAATAACGCCTCCGGGATGCTTCGCCCAGTGGTGGCGGAGCTTTTCGAGGGAGAGATCGCAGGTGAAGAGCTAAAGCAGTTCTTGCACCTGCTCTACTACCCAACAGAGAGCCTGCAAATGTGTGGAGATGAATTTGGCGAGGATCAGGATCAACGATCCGAGTGGGTGCTGGAAACCCTACAGCGACAATTTGTAGTCATTCGGTATTTGATCCGGACAAAGCGGCGTAAGGAACTCAAGGACTATGCGCCGAAAGTATTCCGCGAAATTTTTGTGGTCCTGCTGAATTTTCCCGCCGGTGGACATGATGAGAGTGTGCTGTATGCGCAGGTCAGGGAACTGGTAGGGCGTGGCATGGATTTCGTCGCAATCCGGGCGGCGGCACGATTCATCCGCAATGTTGCTGTCGATGAATTGGTGGTGGCCGGTGACCTGGGCGACCGTGGTGCCAGACTTGACTGGGTGGTGGACTATTTGATGAAACAGCCGGATGTTAACCTGGTGTGGGGCAACCATGATGTCAGCTGGATGGGCGCGTGCCTCGGACATGAACTGCTCATCGCTCTGGTATTGCGTGTGTCACTTCGTTATCGGCGTATGTTTCAGTTAGAGGAAGGGTATGGCATTTTGACCAAAGGGCTGGAGCAGCTTGCCTCGACCGTTTATTGTGACGACCCAGCAGAGCATTTTAAACCCAAACGCGGTGGCGAACGTGACGAGCTTCTTATTGCACGTATGCAGAAGGCAATCTCGGTGATTCAATTCAAACTGGAGGGGCAGATGGCAGAGCGCCATCCGGAGTGGCAGATGGCGGATCGTAATGTGATGAAGATGATCGATTTCGAAGCCGGAACCGTGAGCCTTGATGGGAAAGTCCATCAGCTGCGCGATAGTCATTTTCCTACGGTCGATCCTGCTAACCCGAATGCCCTGTCAGCTGAGGAAGATCATTGCATCCAGCGGCTTGTAGAGTCCTTCACCAGCTCATCAAGGCTGTGGGAGCATATGAGCTGGGTGGCCCAGCGGGGGAAAATGGCACTCATCCGAGATAAGGCGGTGATTTTTCATGCCTGCATTGCTGTCGATGAAGATGGCGAGTATCAGAGCTTGGAAATCGACGGCAAACAGTGCCGTGGTCCGGAGCAGTTTGATGCGTTTAATCGAGTAGTGAAGCGGGCCTTCCGTGCTGGTAGCCGTGCTGAGCAGATGGACAAAGACTGGTTTTATTACCTCTGGGCCGGTCCGCGCTCACCGTTGTTTGGCAAGGATAGGATGGCTACCTTCGAGACTTATTTTATAGAGGACAAAGCGACTCATGCCGAGTGCCGGAATGCCTGGTTTAAGTGGCTGCATGACGCTGATTTTTGCGATCGTGTGTGCAGGGATATGGGTGTCGATCAGGGTGGCCTGATCGTTAACGGGCATGTTCCTGTTAGGGTGGAGAAGGGTGAGGTTCCTATGAAGCGCGGTGGTAATGCCGTTACTATCGACGGAGCGTTTTCAGAAGCCTATGGTGATAGGGGATACACGCTTATTTTGTCACCCACGGGTGACTATTTGGCTGAGCACCATGGGTTCAAAGACCCGGTTAGTGTGGTCCGATCCGGGGAGGACATCGTTCCTACGATGCGAGAAGTGCGCGCCTACGACGACACCCGCCTTGTCAAGGATACGGACAAAGGGCGGATAATCATCAAACAAATCGAGGCACTTGAGCAGCTGCTCGATGCCTACGCCAGCGGCGAAGTGGCGGAAGGTCATAGGTAGATGGTTGTGACAAATCACACCCTTTTAGATCTTTGGTTGTGTTATTTTAGCCGATCTATGCCACAGTAACCCCATGCGGTTTTTTTTATTCCTGATACTGCTGCCGACCATTTCCTCAGCAAAGGTTATTGAGCTAGGTTTCCCTGGGTTAACGCACAGGGTGAAGGTGGCTCTTCCCGATGGTCATGATCCGGCAAAAAAGTATCCTGCCATTCTCTACTACCACGGTGCAGGAGGTGAGCCCGACACCAGCCTTATCCAGCACCACGTCGGGGGGCAGCCGTGGATCGTGGTGGGTATGACCTATTTCCAGCTGGGCCAGTTCTCCATGAGCAGAGAGTCGATGGGTAAGGAGCTCACTCTGCTTCGTTCTGTGAAACGGCACCTTCAAACGAAGTATGGCATGGATTCCTCCCGGTGTTACGTCGCAGGTTTTTCCAAAGGCGGATGGATGGCAGACATGTTTCTGCAGGCGGATCAGTCACTCGCCGGTGCAGTGATTCTGGGTGCCGGGCACCTACATGCCTACCACAAGACACCGGTGAAATACCGAAAGAAAAAACCCGTCTTTATTGGCGTGGGTCGACTCGATGGGAACTACCCATTTGCTCTCAGAGGTATGCTCCATCATCGTAAAATGGGGGGGCTGGTGACGATGGAGGAATGGCCTGATCTGGCACACGCGTTTCCCAAGGACGGCTCCGAGGCACTAACCCAGTGGCTTGCCTTGAGGTCGGTAGTTAAGCCTGAAAATACAGATGCCATTAAACAACAGATGGAGCGGTTGCTCGCAGATGCATCAAAGCTCACAGGCTTTAAACAATGGAATGAGCTCAAGCGTATTCGTGCGCTTCCATATGCAAAAGTGTTAGGTAAGCTATGGTTGAAAC
>JARFPV010000017.1 GCA_029288115.1 Akkermansiaceae bacterium
GGTCGCTCGAAGAAATGGTGGGCGACGCCTGCGATAGGTGGTCCTTCGGACCGCTTCGGGGTGCGGAGTGGGAAAGAAGCAAGAACCAATGCATGCTCCCGCTTGCGGGTTACAAGGGCTGGTTCGTGTCATGGTGGTTCGTCTTCTGCGGGTATCTGGTGACTTGGGTCGGCCTAATGGCTTGGTGGCGCCGAAGGTTGCGGCGCAGAGCGGCTGCCTTGATGAAAGGAGGCGAAGCGTGAATGGGTTTCACTATACTACGGCTGAGATAAGCAAATGCCGAACAAGGCGTGGGTGGACAACCCGCTACCCCGCCGCGAGTCGGAGATTGAACCCTGATGAGATCCCTTTACCTTGAGACGAATTGGCGCTCCCGGTAGCGGGTGCCACCACTCAAACGTTAACCGCCACCAGATCATTGCTATTACACCGCGCCCTTTACCGAGGTCGCGGTTTTTTGTGTCCGTGTGTTTGGTAGAGGCAACAATCAAACGTAACTGATCAAATGACAAGAGTCCCCTGCCCTCAGTTTTCCAGGAGATCGACAGATGGCCACCCGAGATTTATTTCCCTCTTAAACCGCCCAAGTTACAGTTCAGCGCGAAGTGAATGACCAAATTCGGCTAATTACGATTTACCTGAAGTAGGTTCAGCTTTAGGTTCACCTCAAGAATGCAACAGTCCGAAGCACCTCAAACCAAATCAAAACTGCTTGTGGTTAGCCTGATGGTCGTAACTGCATTGATCATCTTCGTCCTAGTTAATCTCACCGCCCGAAACAAGGATGGGGCGCAGCCCAAGGAGACGCCTCCCGACTCCCAAGTATCGCCTGCGCAGCTGGGTAAGCTGGATCTAAGTAAGGCGGTTAACGCCGTCGAGGCCGGACTCGTGCCCGGTTCAGACGATGACCAAAGCGGGAAGTTGGCGTCCATCATGGCGGCGGTAGCGGCCGATCCGGATCAGGATACGGTGTATGTCCCGGAAGGTCGTTACTATATTGCGAAGGCAATTGGCTTGCGGCCCGGAGTCAACCTCATCGGGGCCGGGATGGGCCGGACTGTCTTCTACCGCGACGACGCGGCGGACTATCTCGTCGGTCGCGGGGGCAAAGGAGATTTCAGGCAGGCACTTGTTGCCAACTTGAGTTTTCGCAACGAGCAGCGCACCCTCCTGATGGGAGACGTGCACCACCTGCGATTCCACAACGTCGAGTTCGAAGGAGGAATGGTGCGATTCGAGAAAGCTTCACACGTTACCATCAAGGGGTGTTTTTTTAACCGGAACCTGGGAAAAGGCGGCTATGCCAGTTCGAGCTGTTCGAACATGCGTCTCGTGCACAATCGCTTCCTCTCCATCGAAAATGGAAGCATCAACCTGAGCGGTCATAAGAATTCCTATGTGGCCTACAATCACATCACTGCGGACAAGCTTATCGACTCCGGCTACGCCGGCATTCGACTACCCAATACCGCCAGCAACAATCTCATCGAGCACAATTACATCGAGAACCACGGACGCGGACTCTTTGTGCTGACATATTCCTCTCACAACACCCTCCGTCACAACACAGTCAAGTCGACCAAGCATCAAGGCGTTCTCGTACAGAGCCCAGACAACCGCATCGAACACAACGTGGTCATCGACGCTGGGCTGACTGCGATCCGTGTTAGCGATGCCCGCCACGAGAGGCTTCCCCCGTCAATTGCCAGCGGCAACCGGATTCTCCATAACCTGGTCACTGACACCCGGGATGCGGACACCGATGCTCAAGTCGGACTCATCGTAAGCGCGGCGAACACCACCGTTGAGGGGAACATCGTAGATCGCCGATTCGGGCGCTCGTTTATGGATTTCCGGGACGGCGACGGCAATACGAAGGAGGGTAACGTCTACCGCTGAGGAGAGGTGCGATGACACCGAAGCATCCAACAGACGGATTGTCCCGAAAACGGAATTAAAGGACTGTTTCATAAAAACAACATTCCATCACTGAGGGAACAGATCATCTGAGGACAAGACACAGCTCCAATTCGGTTAGGCCTGAAAAAAGCCTCGCAGGCCGAAGTGCCCAGCAGTAAATCGTTCGAGATTTAATCCCTCTCACACTCCCCAGGTCGCGTTACGGCCTCTGGTATCGATGTGGATGAAGGTGTTGTAGAGACCGATGCCGCCTTTGAAGTATCCTTCCTTGCGGAGTTGGTCTGCCATGTCGAAGGCTCTGCGCGGTGAGCAGTCGAATACCAGGTCCAGGGCTCGGTTTTGCATATGCAGCGAGTATTTGGAGGCACCTGGGCACTTTGCATTGTAGGCGAGTGACCGATACGCGGACACGACGTACCGCAAGGGGGTGTTGAGTCGCTGACGGATCTTGTTCGCGACGTGAAGGGTCGGGACGATATTGGACCAAAGTTCTGTCGGAGGCACACCGCTGGAAACGCCTTCCCTTCTTTTGAAATGCGGGCGTAGGATCTCGCTGGCACTCAAGTATTTCATCGGGTGGGCATTGAGAAATTTTCGGTATGCCTGCACATCAGCGGTGCTGGGTATGGAGTTGCTGCTGGGATAATGGGGTTTGTTGGCGACCGGAGTTTTCTGGATCAGACTGGCACATACTGAGAGCAGGTGGTGGCGGTTCAGATATCCCGCGCTTATACCGCCGGCCATGAGCAAGGATCCACCCATAAGAAAAGACCGCCGGGTCATGCCAGCACCCCGGGATTCATCCTGAGAATCCACCTTGGGCACGTCAGGTGGCGCGAGTTCGCGATCCGGTTCAACATTCTCACCCATAGAAGATTACAACGCATCTAACGGAGTGTTTCTTTCACGGTTGTATCATGGAGGACACAGGATATTTTTTTCTGCGGCTGCATCGCCTTATTCAGTCTTGCTTGATTGAGGAAGCAGCACCTTCTCCCCCTCCAAGCTGGCGACGGTGACGGCGGCACAGGAATCGCCGAAGACGTTTACGGCGGTGCGGCTCATATCGAGCAGCCGATCCACCGAGAGCAGAGCTACGATAGCCATTTCCGCATTCGGAATGTTCGAGCTTCTGAGGATAAGAAGAATCGCCACGAGGCTTGCCGATGGGATTCCTGCCACGCCGATACTCGTTAGTAGCGCGGTGACCACGACGGCAAACTGCGCCGCCACTCCCATTTCAATACCCATCACCTGGGCAACAAACAGTACGGCTACACACTCATAGAGTGCGGTTCCGTCCATATTCACGGTGGCACCGAGCGGCAGCGTAAAACTGGAGACCCTCTTGGAGACGCCGGCATTCTTCTGAACGCAGTGCATGGTCTCAGGCAAGGTGGCAGATGATGATGCCGTGGAGAATGCAGTGAGCAATGCCATTTTCATCGCTTTAAAATGCGTCCATGGGCTCACCCTGGCGATGTATTGAAGCACCAGAGGCATGACCACAAATAGATGGATCGCGAGTGCTAACAAGACGGTTCCAAAATACTTACCCAAGCTCAAAAATATCTCCGGTCCACTTTTAAAAATGGTGGGAATCATCAGTCCGAACACGCCCAACGGAGCGAACACCATTACCCATTGAGTGACACGGATCATCACATCGTTGATCCCCTGAATGCTCCCTAACAGTGGCGTCATGCTGGTTTGCGGCAATCTTGTCATAGCAATGGCGAAAAGGATGGCAAAAAAGATCATCCCGAGCAGCTGACCGTTCGAGGACGCTGCACTGAAGATGTTTTCGGGGATCATTTTTTTGAACAGATCGGCGTAGTCACCAGGTTTGCGTTGCCCAGCTGCAGCCACTTTTGCTTTTTCTGCTTCGGTCGCCCCATCTGCCTTTTCTTGAAGTGCCTGACGAATCTCAGCGTTCGGTTTTCCATCCACCAGGCCTGGCTGGATGGTATTGACTAACAGGAGACCGACAATAATGGCGGCGAAACTGGTTCCCATATAAAACCCGAGAGTTTTCATTCCCAGCCGTCCGAAGCCCTTGATTCCGCCAAGCGAGGCTATTCCGGCAATAATGGAACTAACGACCAGGGGCACAATAATCATCTGCAGGGCGCGAATAAAGAGCTTACCCACAAAATCACACACCGAGATGGTGTTCATGATGAATTTGTATGCGGCGGAATCCTGCGACACAGTCGCCGTGATATTCCTAAAAACGATGGCTGTGCCTGTCGCCAGAATCAGGGCGATGAGGATCTGCCAGTGGGGTGCGATCTTTTTCATACGCGCGAAACCCTAGGGCAAGCGGGCGAACGTTGAAAGAACTCAATCGACGAATAATAGCAGGGTCGAATTCAGGATTTCCGTGATACTTCCAAGAGGAATTTGATGCGCTGTCTACCGGGGTCAAGCATGCGGGATATTTTGATTGCCTGCTTCGGTTGGGTCTGCTTCGCGGCAGCACGTGCAACATGATCCTCGGCTGTTACGCGGATTGTTTCAGTAGTAATGGCTTGTGCAGATTGCTGAGCGGTGGAGATGTCGTTGTTAACGGCAAGCGTGTAAGCAAGCTTACCCAGCGCCGTATCGCGCAACACTGGGTTTGCGATGGCCTCGACCAGAGGAATGGATTGTCCCGTTTCGTTACTTTCTGCATACACCAGCGCCATATCAGCACGCACCCTGTCCTGCGCATAGTCGGATGCAATTCTCGGAACGGATCGACGTGCATCCTCGAGCAAAGAGAGCGCTTGACGGTCATCACCTTGGCGGAGCCGATAACGTGCCATTGAAACCAGCGCCAGAGCCTTTTCATCGGGTCGCGAGATACTTTGCATCGTATTATATGCCACATGATGCGCACCGTCCGCTGCGGCAGCCTGTGCAATCGAGCGATAGGCAATATCACGTTCATATTCCGATTCTATCCGCAAAGCAACATTGCGGGCACGTGCTGGCTCACCATTGTTAGCAGTTGTCGCCGAAACATTACGTAGCCCTCGGTCACGCAATGCATCCACAGGAATGGATGATACGTTTGCCAATGCGCCACACAAGTCCCCCGCCCTGGCTTGCTCAACTGACATGCTCTCAATGGCATGCGATTTCTCTTTGTCATCACGAATACGAGAAACCACGAGGGCGCTATCAGAAAACCTCCCACGTCGTGCCAACTCTGTGGAAAGTTCCTTCAGCGTGGCATCTTCGATGGGTATGTTGCCAATATTCCTGAGCATCTGGAGTCCCCCACCCAGATCACCTGAACGGGCACGGATCTGGGCAAGTGAGGCGTTGGTGCTATCCTTGATTCTGTAATCATGGATTTGAGTTGTGGAATGCTCAGCTCCGGAAAAATCCTTCAGTGCAGCACGCCGTAACGCAATACGACGATAAGCATCGTCTTTTTTGACTCTATCAGAAATCATCACCACAGTTTGAACTGCCTTCGATACACCTTCGTATGAGGCCTCACTTTCAGCAATTGCTACCAACGCAATATCCCTTCCTACTGAGTCAACTATTCGCGACATCAAATTCTTGGCTGTTCCCATGTCACCTCTGCGTGCTGCCCATGCTGAAATTTCTGCCATGGCAAGTTCACGCTCTCGTAGTGCGGCGATATTCTGCAGTGCATTGAACGCATCATCCGGTTGTTTCATTAAGAGCATCGCCTTCACGACATCCCTAACCGACGATGACGAGTATTGCGGATCATCAGGATCGACTGCAAGTTTTTCAGCAATGAGCAACACCTCACGTGCATCCACCATATTTCCACGAGAATAATATTCCTGAGCAACGGCAATGAGATTTTTCCACGGCTTGAGACTTTTCAAAGCCTGCCTGTAAGCTTCCTCGATCAAGCGGTCACGCAAGCTATCATTCAGAACTTTAGATGCACAGTGCGCGGGAGTTATAGCTCGTGAAGTCTGTGGTGTGACAGGAACGGGAACTGTATTTCGTTTATCAGCGCGCACCCCGAGGAATTCATCAGCAATTATTTCAGCACGGCTAACACTCTGATATTCATCAGTATCCTCAGCTTCTAAACCGCGCTTCCTGAGAGCAAGTTCGGATATCTTATCAGCCCTAAACCTGCGGAATTCTTCCGACACGCCCTCACGGTCATCTCGGAAAGACGATTTGCCATCCTCAACCTCTGATCCATCTCCATCTTCATAGAATAAGGTTACCGTGCCCAAAATTATTGACGAAACCGACACTAACAGCATCAATCCGAGCAGCATACTTCTGCGTAAATAATCATGTAAAGGGTCCATGGGATAAATTGATACGAGCTTCACACAATATTTATTTCATAATTCTTAAATATGAAATAACACGGTGGACAACGCTTGCGCATCATGACGGGACGCGCTAAACAACGCCCGTGAATGACACCCAAGTCCGCACTCGTTTTGCCCCCTCTCCTACCGGATACCTCCACGTCGGTGGTGCCCGCACGGCACTCTTCAACTGGCTATTGGCCCGTAAACACAAGGGTGCTTTCGTATTACGCGTCGAGGATACCGATGAAGCACGCAACACCGATGAAGCGCGCCGAGCGATATTTGACGGCATGCAGTGGCTTGGGCTTGACTGGGATGAAGGCCCACACGCGGACGGATCCAGCTCAGGCGATTATGGCCCGTATTTTCAGAGTCAACGAAAAGAAATCTACGACAGCTGGTTTGAAAAACTCGTTGCAAACGATCGTGTCTATCAGGACGACGGCGCGTGGAGGTTTCGTTTCGAGCGCAAGCCCATCACAGTGAATGACTTAGTCTGCGGGGATGTCACCATCGATTATTGTGACGAATCTAACACCCCGGACATGGTGGTGAAACGGTCGGACGGCTCGTATGTTTTCCACTTCGTCAATGTCGTGGATGACATTGAGATGAAAATCAGCCACGTGATCCGTGGTGAAGACCATCTGATGAACACGCCCAAGCACCTGCAGCTTTTTGAGGCATTTGGCGTAGCTCCTCCAGAGTATGGCCACATCCCCCTGATTCTCAACATGGACGGTTCAAAGATGAGCAAGCGCGATACCGGTGCCGCTGTCGGCGAATACAGCAAGGACGGCTATCTCGCGCCTGCGGTGTTTAATTTCCTCTCCCTGCTTGGGTGGTCACCCAAGGACGAAAGTGAGATCATGAGTGTGGCGGATATCATGGAGAAATTCTCTCTGGATGGAGTGAATCGTTCACCTGCGAAATTCGATGCGGAGAAATGCGCATGGATCAACCAGCAGCATCTGATGGCCATGACCCCGGATAATTTTGCTGCTGCTGCTGCGCCCTATGTTGAAAATGCCGGATTGGACGGAGGTGAAAACTACGTAGGCATTGTATCATCAGTTCAGGAAAAAGTGCGGTTGCTATCCGAAGTCCCCGAAGCCATTGCGTTTTATCTCAACCCGGAGTTTCCCTATGTCGAGGAGATACTCACCAAAGTAAGGAAAAATGATACAGCCAAACTGGAGACAGACAATAACGTCCGTCTTTTGTTTCTTAAAAGGTTTTTTATTAGTAGATTAAGC
>JARFPV010000042.1 GCA_029288115.1 Akkermansiaceae bacterium
AGTGCCATTCAAGGACACCCGCATAGGTTCCGTTTTTCTCGACCGTGGTTGGGTTAACTTTGCGGAAACGTTTTTGTTCTTTTGGGGGCTCGCGATCTTGGGCTTGAAGCTGGCGCTCAATAAACATCAGGAAAAGGCGTCTCTGCTACACCTGTTTCCTGAAAACTTAGGTGAGGAAGTGAACTCCCAAACGGTCGGTGGCTTTATTGATAATATCTACAAACTTCCGGTGACCTTACGTGATAGTATCATCGTGAACCGGATTCGCAAAGCTCTGGAACTCTTTGAATTGCGCAACAGCAACAACGAGGTGAGCACTTTCCTTGGCACCCAATCCGATATCGATGCCAATCGCTCGACTGGGTCCTACTCGCTGGTGAAAGTATTCCTTTGGGCGATTCCCATTCTGGGTTTCATTGGCACGGTCATAGGGCTTTCAGATGCTGTGGGCACACTGGCGATGGGTGACAACACAGATCCTGAAGCGCTCAAAGGAACGATCAATAACCTGACGAGTGGCTTGGGTGTTGCTTTTGACACCACTTTGTTGGGTTTGATTCTATCCATTCTAATGAGCTTCCCGCTCTCTGCTGTGCAAAAGAAGGAAGACGAAACCCTGACTTTTGTTGATACCTTCTGCACCGAGAAACTACTTCCGAAGCTCAATGACAGCAAAGGGTCAAGCGATGAAGTCATCATGAAGCACGCTGATAGCTTGCCTGAATTGGTCGGCTCGTTGTCGCGCGCGCACGCAACATTTTTGGACAACCTGAATGCATCGACAAAGCAACTTAAGGATACGTCCGAGGCGCTGCACAAAAGCATCGCTTCAAACCAAGAAGTCGTTGAGAAATCCTTTGCCAAAGCAGTGGGGAATCTCTCCGAAACAAGCAGCAAGATATTCCTGCGCACAGATAATGAGCTAGATGAGAGCTTTAAGAAAATCGCCACCGGAATTGATCTCATGAATGCATCTCTCGCCAAGCTCGGTGAGAAAAAGATCCCGACAAAGAAAAAGAGATTATTTAGATAGGCGCCAATTTTTTTAATTTCCAACCACGATGGCACGCCGAAGAACATCTACTGAAGGAAGGGTTTCTCTGTTCCCTTTCATGAGTATTCTTGCCTGCCTTATCGGGATACTAACACTTTTGATTTCTGTTTCGATGATGATCAAGCAGAATGAGCGTGAAGGATATACCGAGGAAGAGCTCGAAAGAGCTAAAAAGAATGATCAACTCGTTAGGACTGAACAAAAGGTAAGGCAGGAAAACATCAAGCTGAAGGAACGCCTGGAGAAGGAGAAAAAGACAGTGGCCGAGCTGCAGCACCTGAAAGAGAAGAAGGCTGCTTTGACACTCAAGCTCAGTGAGCTTAACAAGGCGAAGGGCATGACCGATGCCCAACTGCAGAAGGTGGTTGAGAATCTTAAAATCGAAACTCAACGCCTGAAAGCCGAACACCCGAAGCTGCAAAAACGCATCGATGAGCTGCTCGCCGAGCTGAAAAAACGCAAAATCAAACCCAAGGAAAATGATTCGGTGGTCATTCGCCCGCCCGGAGTGGGTCGTAATATTCCGAGGAATCTGTTTTTTGTAGAATGCAATTCTACCGGCATCGTGATCCGTGATAAAGGTAATGCGAATATAGTCGTCTCAACAGCAGCCATTCCGACAAATTCGAAATTTGCGCAGTTTTGCAACAAAGTCAAAGGCACCCGTGATTCTATGGTGCTGTTTCTTGTTCGCCGGTCAGGAAACACCTCATATCTGTGGGCCGCTGGGATTGCGGAAACGAAGTTTGAGGTGAAAAATTCCAAGCTCCCCGTGCCAAGAGACGGCGAAATTGATCTTTCACGATTCACTCGGTAACCAGTCAGTCAATGGCGAGAAGAAACACAAGCAGCGAAGATGAGGGAATGAGTCTCGATTCCCTAATGGACGCACTGACCAATGTGGTGGCAGTGATGATTCTGGTGCTTGTTCTGGTGCAGGCCGATGTTACTCAGAAGGTGGTGGATTTTCTTGATAATCTGAAACCTGCTACACCTGAGGATGTCGTGCAAAGTCAGGCCAAACTGAAGCAAACAGAGGAGGAGAAAGCCAAGCTGCTTAAGTTGCTCGAGGATGCGGCACCTAGCCCTGAAGATATCCAGAAAGAAAAAACAGACCTCGCGATTTTGGAAAAGGATGCCAAGACGCGTGAAGATCTCCTCGTGGAGATTGAGGAGCTGAAAAAATTGGAAAAGAAATCACGCGAAGCCAAGGAACTTGAGCAAAAGAAAACCGAGGAAAAGCAGAAGCGTATAGCCGAGCTCGAGGCGCAGCTTGACCAGACTCCGATGCCCGTGCCTCCTCCCGCAACCGTAGTTAACATACCTAACACTCGTCCAATCCCAAAGTATGCACA
>JARFPV010000055.1 GCA_029288115.1 Akkermansiaceae bacterium
TATAAGAGACAGATCCGCAAAGAGCCCGAACAAGGGGCCAAACGCAGGTGTTGGAGTAGTGACCGAACCGCGTGTCTCATTCGGCAGATAAATGGGTGAAAGCTCAACGCCCCTCGCAAGCCAGTCGGAATCATATTCAAAGAATATGCGACCATCCACAGCTTCCGCGAGGTAACCGATCGTTAGTTTTTGCTCTTCACCGAGGTAGAGGACTTCTATTTTCATGGATTCAATAATGAGGTTTTCTTGCGATGGGGCGCGCGCATTCGTGAACTGCGCTCAACAGCTTCGATAGAGTCAAATGCGCGATGTCCAGCAAACAGATCGCGAAGATCGCCATCCAGATCGAGCACCACGGCGACCTTCGCCAAGCGCTGGAGCGATCCTTTGCCCTCGTGTTCCATGAGCTTGAGTGTGGACAAACTGACGCCGGCACGCTCGGCGAGTTCCTGCTGCGTCAACCCTTTCGCCAAGCGTTGGCGGCGCAAACGACTCCCGATCTTGTGAATCAGTGTGTCGGGATTTCGCAGTCTAAGAGTTTTTATTTTATCCATGCATGCCCAATTTGGCCCTTAATAGGCAAAATAGCAACTCTTAAGGTGGATATTTTTTCATTGCAAAGCACCCAGCTGTCAGCGCATCACAGGCCATGCAAATTCAATCGGCCATCTTCGAAACCAGCTCCCCCAACCTTGATGGCTGCCCTGAATCAGCACTTTCCGAGTTTGCGTTTATCGGCAGATCAAACGTTGGTAAATCATCGCTGATCAATATGCTCACCGGAAAAAAGGATCTCGCTGTAGTATCCAGCAAACCGGGACGCACACGCCTCATCAATTTTTTTACGATCAACCGAAAGTGGTCATTGGTCGATTTGCCCGGCTACGGTTATGCCAAGGCGTCCGGACAGGAGCGCAGCAAGTGGCACGAGTTCGTATCTGATTATCTGGTGAACCGCGACAACCTGAGCTGCGTGTTTGTGCTGATTGATTCTCGGCTTGAACCACAGCGAATCGACTTGGAGTTCACTCAATGGCTCGTCGAGTGCAGCGTTCCGTTTGTGCTCATATTCACCAAGGCAGACAAAACCAAACCTGCTGCAATGAAAAACAACACGGAGGCATTTCTCAGCGCCATGGGAGAGTTTTGCGATGGCCTACCCAGGCACTTTTCCTGCTCTGCAAAAACCGGCCTTGGGCGCAAGGAAGTGCTTAATTTTATTGGTAAGGCAGTGGCATTACGATAAATGGGCAAATCACACGACGTAAAAACAAACCTATGAATAAAATCATCTCCACACTCGGCATTCTTTGCCTCTCCCTCACCACTGCGGCATATGCGGCAAAAAAACCGAACATCCTGGTTTTCCTGGTTGATGACATGGGCCTCATGGACACCTCCGTGCCATTCCTAACAAATGATAAAGGAGAACCCAAGGCATACCCGCTCAACAAGCTCTACAAGACACCCAACATGGAGAAACTTGCGAGTATTGGCACACGCTTTGAGACATTCTATGCCAACAGCGTTTGCTCACCAACCCGCATATCGATCATGACCGGTCAGAGTTCGGCACGCCATCACACCACCCAGTGGATTCGGTCGGAAAACAATAATCGAGGGCCTCAGGGGCCGCCGGACTGGCAGTGGGAAGGCATCACAAAAAAGCACCAGACCCTACCCGGACTACTCAAGAAAGACGGCTACCGCACCATCTACGTTGGCAAAGCCCATTTCGGTCCCTTCAAGACCTACGGAGAGCTCCCCAATAACTTTGGCTTCGACGTCAACATCGGCGGCTGTTCCTACGGCCAACCCGGAAGCTATTACGGCAAGGACGGCTTCGGTTGGATCAAAGGCAACAAAAGGCGTGCCGTGCCTAACCTCAAGAAGTACCACGGCAAGGACATCTACCTGACTGGCGCCCTGACTCTCGAGATGAGTGCAGCTATCAAGGATGCGGTTGATGATGACAAACCATTTTTTGCCTACATGGCTTATTACGCAGTGCATGCTCCCTTCATGCCTAACACGAAGTATTCGCCAAATTACACTGATGCAGAGGTTTCCCAAAAAGCCCAGGCATATGCCACAATGATTCAAAGCATGGACACCTCCGTGGGCGAGATCATGAAACATCTCGAAACGTTGGGAGTAGCCGACAACACCCTTGTTCTCTTTCTTGGAGACAATGGTGGCGATGCACCGCTCGGCGGCGTGCATACAGTCGCAAGCTCGGCACCTCTCCGTGGGAAAAAAGGCACACACTACGAGGGCGGCATGCGAGTGCCCTTCATCGCCGCATGGGCAAAGGCGGATGCCTCAAATCCGGCACAAAAGAAACTCCAGATCAAAGCCAACGCGATCACCACGCAAATGGGCACCATCCATGATATATTCCCCACTCTGCTCGAGACAGCTGGTGTTGGCTACCAAGGAAAAATCGACGGAGAAAATTTGGCACCTGCGCTCAGTGGTGGAAAATTCCAGGGCAAGCGAGATTTTCTGATGCACTTCCCACACAGCCACCGCAGTAGCTACTACACGGTCTACCGCACGGGAGATTGGAAAATCATTTACCATTACACGAAACCAAAGGAAGAACGTTACGAGTTATTCGATCTGGCAACTGACCCAACCGAAGCCAAGAACCTCGCGCAGAGTAATCCCGAGGAATTGAAGCGCATGGTCAAGGCCATGACCGCCGCACTCGAAGATGCGGGGGCACAATATCCGGTTGATAAAAAAGATCCGGATACCGAGCTCAAGCCGATATTGCCGTGATACGCAGCCAGACAGGCTTTCAGCTTGCCTTACTTGACGATCCCAAAGGTAGAGAGTGCATCAAGGATTTCCCCGCGTGCGTCACCCACCTCAGGAACGGGCTTACCAATCAACTCCTCCGCCTTGCTCTTGTAGAGGTCACTTGTCGCCATCATAGCTTCGACAGGAACCTTGAATGATTCCCCCAGTTCCCAGCGTTCATCCATGCGTTCTTTATTGAGAAGAACGTCCGCCTCGGGAACAGAATCACAGAGGACTTTACGGAACATCTCCTTGGAGTTCTCCACGATATCTCCATCGGCGTATGCGGCAGCATCCCAGTAGCGCGATGAATCGAGCGTACCCACCTCATCGATGTAGATCATCGAGTATCCGTCACCCGATGGATTAGGAACGTAGCCAAACTCAAACTTGGTATCTACCAGCAACTGATTTGCCTTGGTCGCTTGATCAGAAATAATTTTGAACCCTTCAGAGAGTAATTTTTCATACTGGTCTACATCCTCAGGAGAGTTGAAGGCAAATGCCTCATAGTTGTCGAGGATTTGCTGACGGGTCACATTGACATCATCCTTCTCAGGCACCCCTGGAATCCCAGTCAGAATCCCCTTGGTTGACGGTGTGATCAGTAGTTCGTCAAGCTTGCCTCCATTGGTCAGGTCGTCAGGAAGCGGAATACCACAAATTTCACGTTCGCCGCGCTCGTATCCACGCCACATGCTTCCTGTGATATACTGGCGAGCAATTGCCTCTACCATCACGGGGGCTGCTTTTTGAACGATCCATACCAAGGGGTGAGGTGCTTCCAGAATATGGCTTCCCGCCAATCCAGCTTTTTCAAATTCCTCAAACCAATGTAGCGCCGTGGCGTTCAGAGATGCTCCTTTCCCGGGAACCCCTTGCAACCCCTCCTCACCCTGCCAGATGATTTCATATGCAGAAATCCGGTCACTAATCACCATCACCGCCAACTCGGTATCAGGGCTAACATCGTAGCCTCGCTCATCGATAATTCTGGCGCTATCTGCTGCCGTCAACCAGTAAACTGATCTTACCTTGCCACTGTGTACACTTCCCTCATGCTTAATTGGCAAGTCATCTGTCTTTGCGATGGCGAGATTTTCTAGACTCATGATTTTTTATTTTCAGTTGCTGCTGTGTTGCAATGGAAAGACGAGGGAACTACCTAGGTGATCACGTAAATCCGGTCAATCCTAACTCGCCTTCAACACGAAAAAGAATACGTTCGCTTGAGTTTTCTCGACATTTGATGATTCAGATTCCACATTATGGTCATGCGAGAGACCACCGAGCAAATCAAGGAATTCCTCCAGTTTATCGCGTTACAGTTCGTTAAACACCCGGAACAGGCACAACTCCGCGTCGCTGAAACCGACGAAAACCACATCAGTTTCCGCCTCGTCGTAGCGCAGTCAGACGTTGCCATGCTGATTGGTCGCAACGGCTTTACGGCAAGCGCCATCCGTAACGTACTGAAGGCGGCAGCCATTCGTGACGGCATCCATGCCAGCCTCCAAATCCACTCGCATGAGGAAGAGCAGCAGCGCATCACTTCCATCGAAGCCGGAGAGATCATCGACGATGGTCACGACTCACATTAGCACCGCCGCATCGATCAAGCTGGCCAAAGCAAGCCTCGCCTTGCGCCACAGTGGGTTTTCGTTTACGATAGCGGCATCATGCTGCGCCGCCGAATCTTCCACCACCTGAGACTCATATTTGTTCTCACGGTCGGGTTGGGATTTGGTTTGGCGGTAGGCGGTCTTTATTACCTGAACCAATCCGGTGTAAATGAACAATGGCGAGGCCAAATTGCCGCCGAATTGGAGAACCTGGGCATCATCGCGGACTTCGACCGGCTGACCATTTCACCGACCAAAGGGCTGCTCGCCAATGGTGTGCTCATCTATGCCGATGACAGCCGAGAGGAGGTAGTCGCGACCCTTGAGCATCTTGTTATCAATGTTGACAAAACCAAACTGATGAGGGGGATCGTGCGCGTCAACAAAGTCGCTCTGAAAGAGGCCATGGTGTCCCTGCCTATTGACCCGGATGACCCGGATGGCCCACGCATTGTCATGGAAGACCTCTCTGGCAGCATGCATTTACCTGACAAACATACGGTGGAGGCACGCAATGTTTCAGGATTCATCGCCGGCATCAAGGTGGATATCGACGCCCACATATGGAGCAGCCATCTGGACTCCGCCAAACAGCCTGAGCCAATCAAGGACGTGCGTGTTGCTCGCATCAAACTGATCGCCCGCATCGTTCAGGAAATCAAAAAATGGTCCTGGCCTAACAAAAAACCTCCACTGCTCAAACTCTACCTTGAGGGTGATGTGGATAATCCGGACTCGATGCGCCTGGACTTTGCATTTCAAGCAGAGGAGCTTGAATCCAAGGGCATCACCCTGCGCAACATCAAGTTCAAGGGTGATTATAACAACAATTTCCTGACGCTCGACAAGTTTGAGCTGGAAGATGGATCAGGAAAAATCACGGCTCGCGCCGATTACCATCCTGCTACACGCAAGGGAAGATTCGAGGCAAACAGCAACCTTCATCTCCAAAGACTGGCGCGTAACATGCTCGGTCAGGACATCATGCAGCAACTGACATTTTCCACATCACCCGTCATCAACTGTACAGGAACCATCAACTTCAACGAGGATTTCACTCCAGACGTGTATGTCTCCGGCACAGCTAAGGTTCATGACTTTTCCTGCCTTGGCAGTCGCTTCAAGATGCTCACAACAGACTTCTCCACACGTGACGGCGATACCTTCCTCACTGGTCTGCACGCAGTACATGCCCGCGGTGAATTAAAGGGACGCATTCTGCTGAAAAACGAGACCATCCGCTACGAAGCGGACTCAACCCTGCCAGTTGAGGCATATATCCCATTCATCCGCGACTCCCCCATCGAAGACGCTCTCAAGCAAGCTGACTTCAGTGATGCATCACGCATTCACATCAAGGCAGGTGGAACGATGAACAGGAATGATTTCACCGACTGGTCTGCCGAGGGTAAAGTGGAGTTATCCAATATCACCTTCAGGGAGGTGCCACTCTACGAACTGGCGGGCGATTTTGAAATGAACAGTTTAAAGTCGAGCTATCGCAACATACGGGCGAATTTCAATTACCACGACTACGTTTTACGTAAAAAACATGGAGGCCCCACTTCTGCTCGTATTACCGTCGATTCCATCAGCGTCGATCAAAGCGAAGACCTTGTGCGTATCAACAATATTCGTGGCACCGCCTGGCCAGCACCGATCGTGCGGCTGTTTGCCCCAAACGTTGCGGATCACGTGGAGGAATACCGATTCCATCGCCCCCCGGTCCTGCGTGCCACTGGGCAGTTCGATATACGCAGCCATACCAAACGCACTGATTTTGATATCTTCGTCAGTAACACCGGCAGCATGAGCTATGATTTTTTAAGTGAATCACTGACACTGCGTCGTCTGAAATCAAATGTCAAAATCCGTGACGACCGCGTGGACGTAAACAACCTTACATTCCAGACATTCAACGGTCCCTGCAGTGGCGACCTTGTGGTGCACACGAATCACCCCAAACACACCCGGTTCAGTGGTGGCATGCAGTGGCGCAGGCTCCACCTCAAGGATATCGGCAAGCTTTATGAGTTTGGTGATGCTGAACGAGGCCTCCTAACAGGAAGAATGGATTTTACCGGACAAGATGACCAGATGAGCATGTTTAACGGAACTGGAGTTATTTCACTGGAGAAAGGCAACCTTTTTTCAATCCCCATGTTAGGACCTCTTTCCCCGCTCATTGGAAAAGCTCTGGGCAAACACAATCCGACCCAAGAGACCGCAAAGGACGCATCCTGCACATTTAACGTCAAAAAAGGCATTCTCTACTCGAACGATTTTCTCGCTACTACAAGGCTGTTTAAATTTGAAGGTAAGGGCAACATTGATCTCGCTAAGAAAAACATCGATATGACCATGGAACTCAAGGGTAGAGGTGCTGTTGGTCTATTTACACTGCCTCTGAATATCACCCGACTGCTAAAATTCCGAATGCTCCAGTTTCGCGGTGTAGGTTACGTCATGGACCCAAAATGGACTCCAGCACCATTTAGC
>JARFPV010000102.1 GCA_029288115.1 Akkermansiaceae bacterium
GTGTCACGCCACCAGCCGTTCGGGTGCGCAAGATATGGGACAAGGTCGCTCGCCTTTTTCCCAAGCATCAACGGTTTGGGCCCACGTGGATTGCCGCGGTATTTGATCCTGTACACCCGACCTAATCGCGGGTGGCTTTCCAGATTCCGGTGCTTGATATGCTCGCGCAGGTACTTGGTAATGTAATGTTTGTGCTGGATGATGCCGTGATACATATCCGTGATGTAAATCGTGCCATCGGGAGCATTAAAAAGATTCACCGGGCGGAACCGCTCATCGGTTGATGCGAGAAATTCCCGCTCACCCATAAGATGCTCACTGGATAGCAGGCCGTCATTCCGGTTCACATGCACCAAGCGTACGAGATTGGCAGTCGGCTCACAGAATAGTGCGGTGTCCCGAAATTCGGGAGGAAACTGGTCGCCACGGTAGGCGACAGGCCCTGCTGCGCCGGTGGCTGCTGTTAGGTATCCGTTCTCATCAATAGCACCTTCGCCACCGCGGTTCACACCGGGAGTGATGCGGGCCGGGTAAAGTTTGTCGCGATAAGAAATCCGAGTAGCGTGACCCCGACCTAACAAGTAATTTGGATTTCGCCACAAAGTATTAGGAAGAAGCTGGTCTGCTTTAATCCCAAACCAGTTCTCGTTGTAGTAGAGTCGGCCGTAATTGTCCTGAGACAACCCCCACTGGCCGCGGAAGGATGTCTTCTCCTTCACCCAATGACCATCAACCTCGCGGTAGCGCGTGTCGGATTTAACGTTATAAATCCAGTTGTCGAGCCCCCTGAATAAACCATTCGTCCGGTGCTCGACGTTTCCTCCTTTTGCATAATCCTCATCGATCACCGTCATCTTGCCCGCCTTGCCATTGACGTTTTCCACAAAGTAGAGCTTTTCATGCCCGCCGTAGAGGATGCCGTTTTTATAGAGTGCTATCGACCTTGGTTGGTTCAGGCCATCCAGAAAGACGCTGGATTTATCATAAAATCCGTCACCATTGGTATCCTCATGAATGGAAATCCTGCCAATCGGTTCCTCTTCTCCGGTGCCGTTGACATCCGGCATGTAGGCGGTCATTTCCACCACCCACATCCGGCCGTTGCCATCGAAACGAAGTGCCAGCGGGTTCTGTACCGCAGGCTCGTGCGACACGGTCTGGATCTCAAAGTCCTCATGCAGGACAAAGCTGCCTATGGCATCCTTCGGGCTGAGAGCTGGCGACGGCGGGATCTTGTCGAATGGAATTACGTACGTGTAACCTTTCTTTTTTTTTTGAGTGGAGGCGTCTTTTTTCGCTGGCTCAAGCTTGAGGCGCTGAATCCAGATATTGCGGAACTTCACCTCATTATGGTGGCCTTGAAGCTTGATCGGCCCCGGCTCGGGTCCTTCTTTTTTTCCGGCTCCGGTTTTATTTGTAAGGGCATAATCATCATGAATAAGCACGCCATTGTGCTTCACGCTGATGCGGGCGTTGGCTACTTTTTTGTCCCCCTCAAAACGTGCAGCGCGGAATACGATGTCATAGGTCTGCCACTCACCGGCGGGTTTGGATACGAGTTTATCCGGCATCTTCTGCCGGTACAGGCTGCCTGCGTAGCTCGCCTTGTAATCCTTCTCAGAAATTCCATGGGAATTGAGAATCTGCAGCTCATACCGCTGCTGGATGTAAACGCCCGAGTTGCCATTCTTCTCCGGGTCAACGCCTGGCACATTGTTGACGTTGAACTCTACATGCAATCTGAAATCGGAATAATTGTCAGGCGTCACCAAGCTGTCCCACTTCGGTGATGCTGTCAGCACGCCGTCCTTAAATACCCACTGGTTTTTCACCTTGTCGTTTTCGGGGATCAGAATGTGTCCACGCTTCCCAACCAGCTGGACTGCATCTGGCGGGCGTTTGCCGTTGAACTTCCCCTTTGTCAGACCTTCACCAGGTTCAGCCGCATCTGCAGAAGGGATCGCTGCGAAGACAACTCCCATCACCGCTACTGCGGCAACCAGACGAATCCATTTCGGGAAATAAGAAGAATAAAACAGCATGGTAGCCCTTACTAGGACTGTAATCAGGCATTGTAAATTCAAAAGGGCATCCAGAGCGAACGCTTTTCAATCTATCCATGCAAAAAAAATAGTGGGTCGATCTGTTTGACCAACTTCCTATAGTTGATTTACCTTCCAGATCAAATTTGCCACTAGCTGGTCCATCAATAAAAATTACGTATGAAAAATCCACCTGTTCTTCGATTCACTTTGCTGATGCCCTTGTTCGTTTTTTGCGCCGTGTGCTCTCATTTTGTGGCGCAGTCCGCGGATGCCTCTCCAAGAGTGCGTGCGAGTTTTGATGCAGACTGGCTGTTTATTAAACATGACGCGAAGGGTGCTGATGCAAAAGATTACGATCATTCGACATGGAGAAAGCTTAACCTGCCGCACGACTGGAGTATCGAGGGCCCGTTTGATCAAAATAACGCAAGCAAGGCACAGGGCGGTTATCTGCCGTGCGGGATCGGCTGGTATCGTAAAGTCTTCAAAATGCCCGAAGGCGCCAGCGGGAAAAAGGTCTTTATCGAATTCGATGGAATTTACATGAACGGTGAGGTCTGGATCAATGGCCACCGGCTTGGCAAACGACCTTACGGATACACCGGTGTTCAATACGACCTGACTCCACACCTCGACCCCAATGGCGACAACATCCTCTCCGTTCGTGTCGACAACTCACTACAGCAATCGACACGCTGGTACACTGGTTCAGGTATCTACCGGCACGTTTGGCTCACCATCACGGATAAATTACACGTCGGTCACTGGGGTACCCAGATCAGCACTCCTGAAATTACCCCCGAGCGTGCCAAGGTCGCAATCCGCACAACCATTCGTAACGAATATAAACAGGAAAAATCAATCCACGTCATCCAGTCCGTCGTCGACTCCGAGGGGTCAAAAATCGCCTCACAAGGTGACAAACTGAATCTGGCCGCTGGAAAAGAACAAGTCATCGATCAGCAGTTCAGCGTTGCCAAGCCGGCACTGTGGTCACCCGATTCGCCGAACATGTACACGGTGGTGACGGAGCTGCGCGACGGCGATACTTTGTTAGACCGCTATGAAAGCCCGCTCGGCTTCCGCACCATCGTCATTGACGCCAAGAACGGCCTCTTTGTGAATGGCAAGAACACCATCATGAAAGGCGTGTGCAACCACCATGACCTTGGACCACTCGGCGCCGCCCTCTGGGACCAGGCACTTGAACGACGCCTGCGCATGCTTAAGGAAATGGGCTGCAACGCAATCCGCACCGCCCATAACCCATCATGCCCCGAGCTTCTCGACTTCTGCAACCGGATGGGATTTCTGGTAATCAATGAAACGTTCGACGAGTGGCGACGCGGCTGGTTCTTTGAGGACGGCACGCTCGTTTCCAGTAAAAACAACAAAGGAAAAGCATCCAAAGGCTACCACCTCTACTTCGATGAATGGGCAGAAAAAGACCTCATCGATCACATCCGCCGGGATCGCAACAATCCCTGCGTAGTGATGTGGAGCGTCGGTAACGAAGTCCCCGAAGCACAGAAACACGGCGAACTCGAAACCGTCAAATGGCTGCAAGACCTCTGCCACAAACACGATCCCACCCGGCTCGTCACCGTGGGCTGCAACTTCACCATCGGTGCGAACAAAACCGGCTTCTTGGAAATTCTGGACGTTGTCGGCTACAACGGCGGCGGCAACTCATGCTACGAGTATGAGAACGATAAAAAGAAGTACCCCGACCGGCTGATGTATGCCTCCGAGGTGCCTCACACATTACAGACACGTGGCGAGTACCGGACAAATGGAAAATTCCGCCTCCGTCAGTATCAACCTGCTCCGCTAGTAGAAAAGGAAGTCTTCCCCGAAACCAACCCATGGTATGAATCATCCTATGACAACGCGGGTGTTAGAATTACCGGGCGCGACTCTTGGAGACTTACCAAGAACCTACCCTATTTCTTCGGTGAGTTCCGTTGGACCGGATTCGACTACATCGGCGAGTCAGGTGGCTGGCCACGCGTGATCGGTAACTTTGGCATCATCGATATCTGTAATTTCCCGAAAGACACCTACTATTTCTACCAGAGCCAGTGGACGGACAAACCGATGGTTCACATGCTGCCCCACTGGACGATGCCCGGCAAGGAGGGCACCATCGTCCCCGTCTGGTGCTACACAAACTGCGACAGCGTTGAGCTATTCCTCAATGGCAAGTCACTGGGCACCAAAACCTTCACCAAGGAACACGACATGCACATGCAGTGGCTCGTCCCCTACGCCCCCGGGGAGTTGAAAGCCGTGGCAACCAAAGACGGCAAAGTGGTCGCCACCACAACGAAACGCACCGCCGGCCCGGTTGCCAAAATTTCACTCGAGGCAGACAAGACCACCTTCGATCTCAAGGGAAAAGACCTCTCATATATCACCGTGCGATTGCAGGATAACGACGGCAATTTCTGCCCCAAGGCCAACGATTGGATGACCTTCAGTGTCAAGGGTCCCGGACGTATCATCGCCACCGGCAACGGCGACCCGCTGAGCCATGAAAGCTTCCAGTCCCCGTCGGTCAGAGCCTTCAACGGCATGGCACTGGCAATTGTTGCACCAACGGGTGAAGAAGGTGAAATTGTTGTCACCGCCCGCCCTATTGCCCGGACATGGGGTGAGCCCGTCAAGGTGACCATCTCGGCAAAATAATCATACCGCGAAAGGTTCAAGCCTTCGCGACGGCTTGTGTAGAAATGCTCCACTACTAACGTTTGGGGAGCTCAGGGTGGGGGGTATTCGATTTTGCCTCGATCTTGAACAGGCTTTCCCTTATAGGTGGTAGGTAATATGAAATTACCTCACCGAGTTCACTCGGGCGTTCAAGATCCCCGAGTTGTTTCGGGACTCCGGCTAACAGTTTGTTTTTCCGCCCTCATGCTTTTGCTTGGCAGTTGTGCCATGTATCCGCAGTGGAAGGAGGCATCACCAGAAGTGGTAAAAAAACAATCATTACACGGGCATCCATATCATCCGCTGATTTACCATATGGATCTTTGTATCCTTTCATACCAACTATACGCGCAGTCACTTGTCTGGCCGTTTGACCCCTATTATGAGGAAGAGGATAGCCCACACGGAGACCGGAAAAAACATATGGCAAAGGTGCGTGCCTGGGCATCAGCCCAAGGAAAATATCAATCAGGAAAAGGAACAAGCCTCTCCCAGTACCGCGGACGCGGCGTGCTTGGTAGTTTCCCAGACAATTCCTCACTCGACCCGACCATCTACCGCTATGATCGGATCCAGCCATGGAACCCAACCATCACCAATGCCGACGGGCGGT